>NZ_CAJZDT010000058.1:0-10858 GCF_915066115.1 uncultured Streptococcus sp.
AGGCTTTTGTATGAGAATAGCCAACCAATCAAAAACTGGAAAAAGATTGCGGGTGTCTGGTATTTCTTTGATCAAAATGGAATCATGGCTAGCAATAGGATTGTTAATGACTATGCTTTTCATACTAGTGGAGCAATGGTAGAAAATTCCTGGGTGAAAATTGCTGATAAATGGTATTATGCTACAGATTCAGGAAAGATTGTTCGTAATAGATGGGAAAAATTAGCAATGTTTGGTATTACTTCAAGCAAGATGGAGTTATGGCTAGCAATGTTCTAGTGAACGATTATCTTCTTAATAGTAGTGGAGCAATGGCTCAAAATGCTTGGGTGAAGATTACTGATAAATGGTATTATGCTACAGATTCAGGAAAAATCCTTCGTAATAAATGGGAAAAGATTAAGGGCACATGGTACTATTTTAACAGTGATGGCTAGTAATCAGTGGAAAGATGCTTACTATCTAAAAAATAGTGGAGCAATGGCTGAAAAAGAATGGATTTTTGATAAATCTTATAATAGCTGGTTTTACCTAAAATCAGGTGGTGCTTATGCTTCACGTGAATGGATTGGTGCTTATTACCTCAAATCTGGTGGTTATATGGCCAAGAATGAATGGATTTTTGACCCTAACTACAATGCATGGTACTACCTAAAAGAAGATGGAAGCTATGTTACTGGTAGTTTTAATATTAAAAATAAGGAGTATTTCTTCCAGAGTAATGGAAAGTGGATTCAAAGTCCAAAATATTTTAAGGTTAAACCAATCATAGCCTATATTTATAGCGAATCAGGAGATATTTTGAGCTATGTCAATCAGGGAAGTATTGTGACCTATGATGGCTCTAAAAGCAAGGGTAGTCGTCTAGCTGTTTCAATATCAGGCTTGTCCGGTTATATGAATCAAAGTGATTTGGCTTTAGTTGATGAAGGAAGTGAGTTTATTCCTCACTATACTACAGATGGAAGATTCCTATACCATGAACTTTCTCCATACACTAGTATACGGGTAGCTCCACATACTTCAGCTATGAAAATTGGTAAGAAGTATTATTCAAAGGATGGAGAACATTTCGATGGGTTTACTATCAAAAATCGTTTCCTTTTCAAGAATTTAACTGAACCAACCAACTATAGTGCGGATGAATTAAATAGAGTTTATTCGATGATGAATATCCGAAACAGTCGTCTTGCCGGTAAAGGAGCAATTTTTAAGGAAGCTGAAAAACGTTACGGTGTCAATGCTCTCTATTTAATGGCTCACAGTGCGCTAGAAAGTGCTTGGGGACGTAGCCAAATTGCTAATGATAAAAATAACTTCTTCGGTATAGCTGCTTACGATACCAGTCCTTATGATTCCGCTAAGAAATTTGATGATGTAGACAAAGGAATTCTTGGTGCGGCCAAGTGGATTCGTGAGAACTATATTGACCGTGGAAGAGATCATCTTGGAAATAAAGCGACAGGAATGAATGTTCGCTATGCATCCGATCCGTACTGGGGTGAAAAAATAGCTAGTATCATGATGAATATCAATAGTCGACTTGGTGGAAAAGATTAAAAGATAAGCAACGATAACTGCTGAAAAGTAGTTGTCGTTTTTTTATTTTTCCGTAGATTTAAGAAGATAAAATGGAGTGAAGTATAGTCAAAAAGCCGTTGCAAAGCGTTTTTTAACAATAATAACATATAATTCAATTGATTACTTTGATATATTATAGTAAAATGTAATAAAAATGCTAAAGGAAATTAAAAAGATGTTAAAGATGAAGAAGTTTGTTTATGTTAGTCTATCCATTTTGTCAGCCTTTACTTTGGCGGCTTGTTCTGGTCATAAGGAAGAAGCAAAAGTTTCAGAAGCAAAAGTTTCAGAAGCAAAAGTGGAACAAACACAAGCTAAGTTTGATGAGAAGTTGTTCAAAGAAGCTGGTCTCTTGCCCTTTAAAAATGAAAAACAGCTTGAGCTTGGAGAACTGGATTCTAAAAATAGTGCAACGGGTGCTCATATTCAGCTAAAGGATAGCGATGAGCCAACTGAAAAAAGAGCTTCAAAATTAACCTATGATCCAGTTGGATGGCACAACTATAAATTTTTCTACGGAGATGGCCGGGAAGAAGCTTGGTTGATGAGTAGAGGTCATTTAATTGGTTACCAATTTAGTGGTTTGAATGATGAAAAGAGAAATTTAGTTCCTATGACTAACTGGCTTAATGCTGGAAACTATTCTGGAACTGACGAATATAACCAGAGTAGTATGCTATACTATGAAAATCGATTAGATTCATGGCTCGCTAATCATCCTAACTACTATCTTGATTATAAGGTGACACCAATTTATCAGAAAGATGAGCTGATTCCCAGACAGATTGAGTTGCAATATGTAGGCATTGATGAAAATGGTAAACTCTTGGAAATTAAATTGGAGAGCAGTAAGGAAAAGGTTGATAAGTATTCTGTAACACATGTCATTTTAGCTAATGTTTCGGCTAATGCAGAAATTAACTATTTGGATGGTACTGCTAAAAACCTAGTTGAAGACGCAAAGGTAAAAGAAGAAAAAGACAAAGCCAAGAAGGAAGCTGAGGAAAAGGCTAAGAAAGAGGCGGAGGAAAAAGCAGAAGCTGAGAAGAAGGCGAAAGAAGAGGAAGAAAAGGCTCGTCAAGCAGAACAAGAAAAGGAAAAAAGTCAGGAATCAAATACGCAATCAGCAAATTCAGGTGGTTATTTCAAAGATTCCAGAGGAAGATGGCATAAACCAAATGGCAAGTATGCCTCCAAGAAAGAAATTAAAGCAGCTGGATTGCAGTGGTAGGAAAAATTTAGTATATATACAGTCAAAAAAAACGTTGCAAAGCGGTTTTTTGTTGCGTGTTTTGGGGTAATATAGTAGAATTATGGAGATATTAAATATTTTTTGGAGATTAATATGAAGAAAAAAATAATTATATTGTCAATGTGTCTGATATTAGGAATTTCTGGTCTTGGATACTATTTCTTATCTTATGTCCCCTACAGATCTGCTGTAACTAAGTTTGAAGATATAGTCAAAGATTTACAAGAAAAAAATAAAGAGGTTGAAAACCAAATAGCTGAGGCTGAGAAGGTAATTGATAGTGGCGAAGAGCCATTGGATTCAAAAAAATTAGAAGAATTAAAAAAAGCAATTGAAGATAGTCAGAATTCGCTTCGAAAAGTACCAGAAATGGAGAAATCAACTGCTAAGATTGAGGAGCAAATAGAAGAATTAAGCAAGCCAGTGGACTATAGTGAAACAATAAAGAATTTATCTGACAAACAGACTCTTCATCAAAATAGTATTCTTCAGCTAAAACAAATTACAAATCCATCTAATACTTTTGTTGAAGAAAGACTCAAAGAAATTTCTTCAATTACAGGAGTACAGTCTGTTACTGAAAATAACAATCCAAATAATAAATTGAATAAACAAGGTGGGTATACAGCGTCTGTATATTTTGTTGACAATCAAGTTACACATTCAGTAGAGGGATCTGATATTGTTCAGAAAGGAAATGATGCTGGAGGAAATGTAGAGGTGTATAAGACAAAAGAAGAAGCTGAGAAACGAAACACATATATTAGCGCATTTGATGGTACTGCTTTAAATCCTGGTTCACACTATGTTTATGGAACAGTTTTAATTCGTACATCACACTATTTAACAGGAACACAGCAGAAAGAGTTAACTGAAAAAATTTATAATAAACTGATTGAACTTAAATAATTAAAAAATTGGATAGCTATTAGTTTATTTAACTAATATACAGTCAAAAAGCCGTTTTAAAGCGGTTTTTTTGTTATAATGAAGGGGAGAATTATTGATATTAAAGGAGAAAAACATGACATTTGAAGAGATCCTTCCTGGATTAAAGGCTAAGAAAAAATATGTACGAACTGGTTGGGGAGGAGCTGAAAACTATGTCCAACTCTTTGATACGATTGAACAAAACGGGGTTGCACTTGAAGTGACACCCTATTTCCTAATCAACGTGTCTGGAGAAGGAGAAGGTTTTTCCATGTGGAGTCCGACACCTTGTGATATTTTGGCGACGGATTGGGTAGAAGTGTATGACTAGACGTGTATTGATTACAGGAGTGAGTTCAGGGATTGGTCTGGCTCAAGCTCGCCTCTTTTTAGAGAATGGCTATCAAGTTTATGGAGTGGATCAAGGTGAAAATCCATTCCCACAGGGTGATTTCCATTTTTTACAGAGAGATTTGACCTTGGACTTAGAGCCTATTTTTGATTGGTGTCCTCAGGTTGATGTTTTGTGCAATACTGCGGGAGTTTTGGATGATTACAAACCACTGTTGGAACAAACAGCGCAAGAAATTCAAGAAATTTTTGAAATTAACTACGTGACTCCTGTTGAGTTGACTCGATATTATTTGACACAAATGTTGGAAAATAAAAGGGGATTAATCATCAATATGTGCTCCATTGCTTCTAGCCTAGCAGGTGGAGGTGGTCACGCCTATACTTCCTCTAAGCATGCTTTGGCTGGCTTCACCAAGCAGTTGGCTCTAGACTATGCTGAAACTGGGATTCAGGTTTTTGGTATCGCTCCAGGAGCAGTCAAGACAGCTATGACCGCTGTGGACTTTGAGCCAGGTGGCCTAGCAGACTGGGTGGCTAGTGAAACACCAATCAAGCGTTGGATTGAGTCAGAAGAAGTGGCAGAAGTCAGTCTCTTTTTGGCCAGTGGAAAGGCATATGCCATGCAAGGACAAATCTTGACAATAGACGGTGGATGGTCTTTGAAGTAGGAGGATCTGATGGAAATCAAAAATCACAGAAGAGAATGCATCGCAAGAAGTCTTGAAAGTCAAAGCAGAATTATTAGGATTTCCAGAACTGGACAAAACCTCTTACATGAATTGGAAGGTGAATGATGAGAAACCAACTAGCTCTTAGTGGTGAAAAAATTATTGAAAAAGTTTATCCTCAACTATTTCACCACATTGGCATGATTCGTGGGGAATACTTATTGAGGGGCTTAACCAAAACATCCTGTTACCAAGTTTTCAGCAATTTGTAAAAGATTATCTAGATACTATTTGCTCCTTGTACTCAGATGAAGAGGTATGGTACCGTTTTTCTGAATTAACGAATACAGAAGCCAATTGTTTAGAGGGGACTAAAGAGTATTTTGACGAAAATCATCCCTTGTTTGGCTATAGAGGAACCAGGCGTTTACTGGCGTGTTTGGATGAATTTCAGGCTGAGGCAAATGTCGTTACAGAAGTTTATCAAACCAGTCCCAATTTGTCTGTTGTTTTTCCTTTTGTGAATGATGCTGTGCAGTTAGAGCAAGCTATTACAGTATTACGTCAGCATGGTTTCACTGGAAAAATTGGCACAATGATTGAATTACCGTCAGCTTATTTTGACCTGGACAGGATATTGGAAACGGGCATTTCAAAGATTGTAGTTGGAATGAATGATTTGACTTCTTTTGTTTTTGCGACTGTGAGAAATAGTCAATGGCATGATATGGAAAGTCCCATTATGTTAGATATGCTGAGACAGATTCAGGATAAAGCAAGGAAGAACAAGATTGATTTTGCTGTAGCAGGCTATCTGAATACTTCTTTCATACAAAAAATGAATCAGATGGGTATCAAATGCATTATCCACTACAGTTCTATTCCAGAGATTTTTAATTTAGAGATTGACCATCCAGACCATCTCAAACACATAAAAGAAGAAAGTAAAAAATTACAAAGGAGCACCCCATGACACCTCAAGAAATGTGGAATGCCTACAAGCAAATCAACCCTTCTATCGGAGATGAGATTGATGCCTGGGCTTTTGGAGTGGAAGCAGATGTCTTGGCAGATTTGGTACTAAGAGGCGAAAAGACAGCAACCGCCTCAGCCTATGACCTCTACGCACTAGAAGACGAACCTCTTCCACAAAAAGGGACCTTCGATGTCATTTTAGACAGTCAAAATCAGGCTGTCTGCATTGTCGAAATTACTAAGGTTTCCGTTCAGCCTTTCAATCAAGTTTCTGCTGATCATGCCTTTAAGGAAGGGGAAGGTGACAAATCCCTCGCCTATTGGCGTCAGGTTCATGAGGACTGTTTCACCGAGTGGATGAGGGAGGCTGGGCTGACTTTTACACCTGACAGCAAGGTTGTTTTAGAAGAATTTCACAAGGTATACCCACTTTAGACTGCAGAAGGAAGAAAGTTTTGGAAATCGCCGCCCAATCCTTTTTTCTTAGGCAAAACATGATATAATAAGTTTGTTTGAAGAAGAGCTCTAGCTCTTAAACTTAGATAGGAGAAAATTATGCAAGCAGTTGAACATTTTATTAAGCAATTTGTTCCTGAACATTATGATTTATTTTTAGACTTGAGTCGTGAGACCAAGACCTTTTCTGGGAAGGTAACAATCACTGGTCAAGCACAAAGTGACCGTATTTCCCTTCATCAAAAAGACTTGGAAATCGCTTCTGTAGAAGTTGCAGGTCAAGCTCGTCCATTTACAGTTGACCATGAAAATGAAGCCCTTCATATCGAATTGGCTGAGGCTGGTCAAGTTGAATTGGTTCTTACCTTTTCTGGTAAAATCACAGACAACATGACAGGGATTTACCCTTCTTATTACACAGTTGATGGAGTCAAGAAGGAAGTCTTGTCAACTCAGTTCGAGAGCCATTTTGCGCGTGAAGCCTTCCCATGTGTGGATGAGCCAGAAGCCAAAGCAACCTTTGACCTTTCTCTACGTTTTGACCAAGCAGAAGGTGAATTGGCCTTGTCAAACATGCCTGAGATCGAAGTTGAAAACCGCAAGGAAACAGGTATCTGGAAGTTTGAGACAACACCTCGCATGTCTTCTTACTTATTGGCCTTTGTTACTGGTGATTTGCAAGGTGTGACGGCTAAAACTAAAAACGGTACCCTCGTAGGTGTTTACTCAACCAAAGCCCACCCACTATCTAACCTTGATTTCTCACTAGATATTGCCGTTCGCTCAATCGAATTTTACGAAGATTACTACGGAGTCAAATACCCAATCCCTCAATCTCTCCATATCGCCCTTCCTGACTTCTCAGCAGGTGCTATGGAAAACTGGGGTCTTGTCACTTACCGTGAAGTTTGCTTGGTTGTAGATGAGAACTCAACTTTTGCTAGTCGCCAACAAGTTGCCCTTGTTGTGGCACATGAATTGGCTCACCAATGGTTTGGGAACCTCGTGACTATGAAATGGTGGGATGACCTTTGGCTCAATGAAAGCTTTGCTAACATGATGGAATATGTCTGTGTGGATGCCATTGAGCCAAGCTGGAATATCTTTGAAGATTTCCAAACAGGTGGAGTGCCTCACGCTCTTGAACGCGATGCGACTGATGGAGTTCAGTCAGTTCACGTCGAAGTCAAACACCCAGATGAAATCAATACACTCTTTGACGGAGCTATCGTCTATGCCAAAGGAAGCCGCCTCATGCACATGCTTCGTCGTTGGTTAGGTGATGCTGATTTCGCTAAAGGTTTGCATGCTTACTTTGAAAAACACCAATACAGCAATACCATCGGTCGTGACCTTTGGGATGCCCTTGGTCAAGCATCAGGACGTGATGTCGCAGCCTTCATGGATTCTTGGTTGGAACAACCTGGTTATCCAGTTCTCACTGTCAAAGTTGAAAATGATGTCTTGAAGATTTCACAAAAACAATTCTTCATTGGTGAGCACGAAGATAAGAACCGTCTCTGGGTTGTGCCACTCAATAGCAACTGGAAAGGCTTGCCTGATACACTTGAAACTGAAAGCATCGAAATTCCAGGCTACGCAGCTCTTCTTGCTGAAAATGACGGAGCTCTTCGTTTCAATACTGAAAATACAGCCCACTACATTACAGACTATCAAGGAGACTTGTTGGATGCACTTCTTGCTGACCTAGTTGAGCTTGATAACACAAGCAAACTGCAAATCGTCCAAGAACGTCGTTTGCTTGCTGAAGCAGGACACATTTCTTATGCAGACTTGCTACCAGTTCTTGATAAACTTGCTAAGGAAGAATCTTACCTTGTCGTTTCAGCTGTTTCTGAAGTCATTTCTGCCCTTGAGCGCTTTATCGATGAAGGAACAGAAGCTGAAAGAGCCTTCAAAGCCTTGGTTGCTAAATTGGCTCGTCATAACTATGACCGTCTTGGTTTTGAAGCTAAAGATGGCGAATCAGATGAGGATGAGTTGGTTCGTCAGTTGGCCATTTCTATGATGATTCGCTCAAATGATGCAGAAGCTAGTCAAGTCGCTAGCCAAATCTTCGAAGCTCACAATGATCAGCTTGCAGGACTTCCAGCAGCTATTCGCTCACAAGTCCTTATCAATGAGATGAAACATCATGAGACCAAAGACTTGTTAGCACTTTATCTTGATACTTATACGCACGCAACAGATGCTGTCTTTAAACGTCAGTTGGCAGCCGCTCTTGCCTATAGTAAAGATGCGGACAATATCCAAACCTTGATTGCTGCTTGGAAGGACAAATTTGTGGTGAAACCGCAGGACTTGTCTGCTTGGTATTACCAATTCCTAGCTCACCAAGTAACTCAGGAAACAGCTTGGTCTTGGGCGCGTGAAAACTGGGCTTGGATTAAGGCAGCTCTTGGTGGAGATATGAGCTTTGATAGCTTTGTTATCCTTCCTGCTCACGTATTTAAGACTCAGCAACGCTTGGCAGAGTACAAGGAATTCTTTGAGCCACAACTTTCTGACCTTGCTCTTAGCCGTAACATCGGTATGGGAATCAAGGAGATTGCAGCGCGTGTTGACTTGATTAACCGTGAAAAAGCTGCAGTGGAAGCAGTCGTTCTTCAATACGGAAATGCATAAATAAGCCTAAAATAAAAAGGAAACTCAGCTTTCTCATGTAAAATGTAGAGAGTTGAGTTTTTTTTAAGGCAAATTTGGTATAATGGTTTTAATAAGGAGGAGTTTCTCATGATAAAAATCTTATTGGTTGAGGATGACCTAGGCCTGTCAAATTCAGTATTTGACTTTTTAGACGATTTTGCGGATGTCATGCAGGTATTTGATGGAGAAGAAGGTCTCTACGAAGCTGAGAGTGGCGTCTATGACTTGATTTTGCTCGATTTGATGTTGCCAGAAAAAAATGGCTTCCAAGTCTTGAAAGAATTGCGTGAAAAGGGAATTACGACTCCAGTTCTGATCATGACTGCAAAGGAAAGTTTGGATGACAAGGGACATGGATTTGAATTGGGAGCGGATGATTATCTGACCAAACCTTTCTACCTAGAAGAACTCAAAATGCGGATTCAAGCCCTTCTCAAACGTTCAGGTAAGTTTAATGAAAATACCTTGACTTATGGAAATATTGTAGTTAATTTGTCAACAAATACCGTTAAGGTTGAAGATACTCCTGTCGAATTGCTGGGGAAAGAGTTTGATTTATTAGTTTATTTCCTTCAAAATCAAAATGTTATTTTGCCGAAAACTCAGATTTTTGATCGTCTATGGGGATTTGATAGTGACACAACGATTTCAGTTGTCGAAGTCTATGTTTCAAAAGTCCGTAAGAAATTAAAAGGAACCACTTTTGCAGAGAATTTGCAAACCTTGCGTAGTGTTGGGTATATTTTAAAAGATGTTCAGTAAACTAAAAAAAACATGGTATGCGGATGACTTTAGTTATTTTATCCGTAACTTTGGTGTCTTCACTCTGATTTTTTCCACCATGACTCTGATTATTTTGCAGGTCATGCATTCGAGTCTCTATACTTCGGTGGATGATAAGCTCCACGGTCTGAGTGAAAATCCTCAGGCAGTTATTCAGCTTGCTGTAAATAGGGCAACAGAAGAGATTAAAGATTTAGAGAATGCCGCTACAGATACTAGCAAGACTGAAGTAAAACCGAATGTTAGTTCCAACACAGAAGTCATTCTTTTTGATAAGAATTTTACCCAACTCCTTTCTGGAAATCGATTTTTGGGATTGGATAAGATTAAGTTAGAAAAGAAAGAACTAGGCCATATCTACCAGATTCAGGTTTTTAATAGCTATGGACAAGAAGAAATCTATCGCATGATATTGATGGAAACGAATATTAGTTCGGTTTCAACCAATATCAAGTATGCGGCTATCTTGATTAATACCAGTCAGTTGGAGCAGGCCAGTCAAAAGCATGAGAAATTGATTGTGGTCGTGATGGCAAGTTTCTGGATTCTGTCTTTGCTTGCCAGTCTCTATCTGGCTAGGGTCAGTGTTCGTCCTTTACTTGAAAGTATGCAGAAGCAGCAGTCCTTTGTGGAAAATGCCAGTCATGAGTTACGAACTCCTCTTGCAGTTTTGCAAAATCGTTTAGAGACCCTTTTTCGTAAGCCAGAAGCAACCATTATGGATGTGAGCGAAAGCATTGCATCGAGTTTGGAAGAAGTCCGAAATATGCGTTTTTTGACGACAAACTTGTTGAATTTAGCTCGTAGAGATGATGGGATTAAGCCGGAACTTGCAGAAGTTCCAACCAGTTTTTTCAATACGACTTTCACAAACTATGAGATGATTGCTTCTGAAAATGACCGTGTCTTTCGTTTTGAAAATCGGATCCATCGAACGATTGTCACAGATCAGCTTCTTTTGAAACAACTGATGACCATCTTATTTGATAATGCCATCAAATATACTGAGGAGGATGGTGAAATTGATTTTATGATTTCAGCGACTGATCGTAATCTTTATTTGTTAGTTTCCGACAATGGAGTAGGTATTTCAGCAGAAGATAAGAAGAAAATTTTTGATCGTTTTTATCGAGTAGACAAGGCTAGAACCCGTCAAAAAGGCGGTTTTGGTTTAGGATTATCTCTGGCCAAG
>NZ_CAJZDT010000059.1:0-10800 GCF_915066115.1 uncultured Streptococcus sp.
CTTATACTCTTCGAAAATCAAATTCAAACCACGTCAGCTTCACCTTGCCGTACTCAAGTACAGCCTGCGGCTAGCTTCCTAGTTTGCTCACAAGAAAAAGCCTAGATAACTAGACTTTTTTGGCTTATTCTACCGTTACTGACTTAGCAAGGTTACGCGGTTTATCCACATCGAGACCACGGTGAAGGGTTGCAAAGTAAGCGACTAATTGCGTTGGCACGACCATTGAAATTGGTGAGAGGTAAGGGTGTACGGTTGTAAGGACGATATCATCTGTCTCTTTAGCAACATTTTCTTCTGCGATTGTAAGCACCTTGGCACCACGGGCTGCGACCTCTTGGATATTTCCACGAGTGTGGTTAGCAAGAACTGGGTCAGACAAGAGGGCCAAAACAGGCGTTCCTTCTTCAATCAAGGCAATAGTTCCGTGCTTGAGTTCTCCTGCCGCAAAACCTTCACACTGGATGTAAGAAATCTCTTTGAGCTTGAGACTGGCTTCCATGGCTACATAGTAATCTTGACCACGTCCGATGTAAAAGGCGTTACGAGTTGTTTCAAGAAGCTCACGAATCTTGCTATCAATCAATTCTTTTTCTGAAAGAGTTGATTCGATAGACTGAGCCACGATTGACAACTCATGAACTAGGTCAAAGGCTTGCGCTTTAGCATTGGCATTTGCTTGACCGACTGCTTTTGCAAGAAAGGCAAGGGCTGCAATTTGCGCTGTATAGGCCTTGGTTGATGCCACGGCAATTTCAGGACCTGCATGAAGGAGCATGGTATGGTTGGCTTCACGTGAAAGAGTTGAACCTGGGACATTTGTCACTGTCAAGCTCGGAATTCCCATTTCATTAGCCTTGACCAAAACCTGACGGCTATCCGCTGTTTCGCCAGACTGACTGATAAAGATGAAGAGTGGTTTCTTGCTGAGAAGTGGCATACCGTAGCCCCACTCAGATGAGATGCCAAGTTCAACTGGTGTATCTGTCAATTCTTCCAACATCTTCTTAGAAGCAAATCCTGCGTGGTAAGATGTTCCAGCTGCAAGGATGTAGATACGGTCTGCGTCTTGAACAGCCTGGATGATAGCTGGGTCTACTACTACTTGACCAACCTCATCTGTGTAGGCTTGGATGAGTTTACGCATAACCGTTGGTTGCTCATCGATTTCCTTGAGCATGTAGTAAGGGTAAGTTCCCTTACCGATATCTGACAAGTCAAGTTCAGCAGTGTAACTAGCTCGCTCACGACTATTTCCATCATAGTCTTGAACTTCCACGCTATCAGCCTTGACGATTACCAACTCTTGGTCATGAATTTCCATGTATTGGTTGGTTTCACGAATCATAGCCATAGCATCTGAGCAGACCATGTTATATCCTTCCCCAAGACCAATCAAAAGTGGTGATTTATTCTTAGCTACGTAGATAACTTCAGGATCTTGTGAGTCAACCAAGGCAAAGGCATAAGAACCACGGATGATGTGAAGAGCTTTTTTGAAGGCTTCAAGAACTGACAAGCCATCTTCTTCTGCAAATTTTCCAATCAAGTGAACGGCGATTTCCGTATCTGTTTGCCCTTTGAAGTGGTGACCTGCAAGGTATTCTTCCTTGATTTCAAGGTAGTTCTCAATCACCCCATTGTGCACCAAAACAAAACGTTCTGTCTCAGAGCGGTGTGGGTGAGCATTGTCTTCCGTTGGTTTCCCGTGAGTCGCCCAACGAGTATGTCCAATACCAGTTGTTCCCTCAACACCAGCTGTCTTGGCAGACAATTCTGCTATACGACCAACAGCCTTGACTAGATGGTTTTCAGCACCACCTAGGACAAAAATCCCCGCAGAATCATAGCCACGGTATTCGAGCTTTTCAAGTCCTTGAATCAAAATATCAGTTGCATTTGTGTTTCCAACAACACCAACAATTCCACACATAGTATATACGACACAGGCAAGCTGTGCTTTCTCCTTAAAATTGGTATAGTCTAATTCCTCTTTTATAGAATCAGCAAAAACAGTATATACTTGTTTCTTTCACTTGTCAAGAGCAAAAATTGGTATAGTTGAAATTATCCTTCTGTAAGCAAAAAACTCTGACCAATTAAAATCATCAGTCAGAGTCCTTTTTAAAATCCATTATTGTCACTTAATTCCTTGAACCAGTGCCCTGATTTTTTCAGACGACGTTCTTGCGTTTCCAAGTCTAATTCGACCAAACCATAGCGATTTTTATAGCTGTTAAGCCATGACCAGCAATCAATAAAGGTCCAAATTAAGTAGCCCTTACAATTGGCTCCATCTTCAATGGCACGGTGCAGTTCGCGAAGATGACCTTTTACAAAGTCAATACGGTAATCATCTTGAATCATTCCATTCTCACGGAATTTTTCTTCTCCTTCAACACCCATACCATTCTCTGTCAACATCCACTCAATATTGCCATAATTTTCCTTGATATTTTGGGCAATGTCATAAATCCCTTGCTCATAAATCTCCCAGCCACGGTGAGGATTAATTTTACGTCCAGGCATCACATAAGGCTCATAAAAATGTTCTGGCAAGAGTGGACTCTCTGGATGCTTAGCAAATCGAGGAGCCATAACACGCAAAGGTTGATAGTAATTGACACCAAGGAAGTCCACCGTATTGTCACGAATGAGATCCAACTCCTCCTCTGTAGCATCAGGCAAGAGACCGTGTTCATGCAAGATTTCTACCAATTCCTGTGGATAAGTACCCAAAACGGACGGATCTAAGAAAGATTGGGCCTGAAAAAGGTCCGCAATACGAGCAGCCTTGACATCAGCAGGATGCTGGCTACGTGGATAAGCCGGTGTCAAGTTGAGGACAATCCCAATCTTGGAATCAGGCAAGAGTTCATGACAGGCCTTAACCGCCCGACTGCTGGCCAATTGTGTATGATAAGCTACTTTAACGGCTGCCTCTGCATCCACCTTATGTGGATAATGGGCATCGTAAAAATAGCCAAATTCTACTGGAACGATTGGCTCGTTAAAGGTAATCCATTGATCCACTAAATCTCCATAAGTCTCAAAACAAAAACGAGCAAAGTTTTCATAGGCTGAGACAGTCACCTTATTTTCCCAACCATCACCATCCTCTTGAAGAGCAAAAGGCAAATCAAAATGATAAAGATTCACTAAAAGACGAATCCCTTTGGCCTTAATAGCTTCAAAGACCTGACGGTAGAAAGCTACCCCTTGAGGATTGACTTCTCCACGGCCTTGTGGGAAAATGCGAGACCACTGGATAGAAGTTCGGAAGGCTGTATGCCCAGTCTCTACCAAAAGCTCAATATCCTTTTCCCAATTTTCATAAAAGGTCGATGTCTTATCTGGACCAATCCCATTATAGTAACGATTTGGCTCCACTTGGTACCAATAATCCCATAGATTATCTCCCTTACCGTCACCAGCTATACGTCCTTCTGTCTGTGGCCCAGAAGTAGAGGATCCCCAGACAAAATCCTTTGGAAATCTTAGCATACATTTACCTCTTTATCTACTCATTTTTCCCATTATACAGAAAAAACAAGGTAAAAACTAGTTACATTTTTTCCTTGTTTTTCTTCTGATTATAGTTTTTATTTCTTGCTGAGGATTTCAAGCGTTTCAAGCAAGTTATCTGCATAAACCTCGATAGTGTCACCAGTCGCTTTAATCTTCACTTCTACGATGCCATCGGCTGCTTTCTTACCAACAGTGATACGAATCGGCAATCCAATCAAGTCGCTGTCGCTGAATTTAACACCAACACGTTCGTTACGGTCATCTGTCAAGACTTCGTAACCAGCTCCCATCAAGCTTGCTTCAAGCTTTTCTGTCAAGGCTTGCGCTTCATCATCCTTGACATTGACAGTGATCAAGTGCACATCAAATGGTGCCAATTCTTTAGGGAAGTTGATTCCCCAAGCGTAACGGTATTCACCTTTTGGCGTTTTGTTAACAAAGAGGCGAGCGTGTTGCTCCATCACTGCTGAAAGGAGACGGCTGACACCGATACCGTAACATCCCATGATAATTGGCACAGCACGGCCATTTTCATCCAAAACATCTGCTCCCATGCTTGCTGAATAGCGAGTGCCAAGTTTGAAGATGTGACCAATTTCAATACCACGCGCAAAGTTAAGGACACCTTGTCCGTCTGGTGAAATTTCACCCTCACGAACTTCACGGATATCCACATATTCTGCAGTAAAATCACGACCTGGGTTCACACCAGTCAAGTGGTAGCCATCTTCGTTAGCACCCACAACTGCATTACGAACATCTTGCACTTTACGATCTGCAATGATTTTAACATTCTCTGGCAAACCAACTGGGCCAAGTGAACCAAATCCTACTTGAACAACATTTGCCACTTCTTCTTCGCTAGCAACGTCAAAGAAATCTGCTCCCAAGTGGTTTTTCAACTTAACTTCATTAAGCTGATCATTTCCAACTAGAAGGGCGGCAACAAGCTCACCGTCTGCCATGTAGAAGAGGGTTTTAATCGTTTGTTCTTCTGGAACGTTGAGGAAGGCGGCAACTTCATCGATTGTTTTAACATCTGGTGTTGCAACACCAGTCACTTCTTCTTCAGCAACGACACGGTTGCTTGGTTTGTACTCGTTTGTTGCCATTTCCAAGTTAGCAGCATAGCTAGACTCACTTGAGTAAGCAATGGTATCTTCACCAGAAACCATCCATTTAAGCAATTCTGCCTTGATTTCTTCTTGCACTTCTGCAGGAATTTCATCAAATGAGGTAACTGACTTGTCCAAAACAACCCATCGGTCAAGGTCTGTACGAGCAGGTGTAATAGCCATAAATTCTTGGCTATCCTTACCACCCATGGCCCCACCGTCACCGATGATAGCCTTGAAATCTAAACCACTACGAGTGAAAATACGCTCATAAGCAGCCTTGTACTCATCGTAAACACTGTCCAAGCTATCATAGTTAGCGTGGAAACTGTAAGCATCTTTCATGATAAACTCACGTGTACGGAGTAGTCCATTACGTGGGCGTTTTTCATCACGATACTTAGGCTGGATTTGATAAAGGTTAAGCGGCAATTGCTTGTAAGACTTAACAGAATCACGGACAATAGCTGTAAAGGTTTCTTCGTGAGTTGGGCCTAGGATGAAGTCTGATTTTTCACGGTTTTTTAGTTTGTAAAGGTCTTCACCATAAGTTTCATAACGACCTGATTCGCGCCACAATTCTGCACTAAGAAGGGCAGGAGCCAACATCTCAACGGCACCAATCTTGTCGAATTCTTGGCGCATGATGTTTTTAGCTTTTTCAATCACACGGTTAGCAAGTGGTAGGTAAGAATAAACACCAGCAGAAACTTGACGAACATAACCAGCACGCAACATAAGGGCGTGGCTGATAACTTGAGCATCGCTTGGCATTTCGCGAAGCGTTGGGATAGGCATTTTACTTTGTTTCATAATATTCCTCGATTATCTAAAAAAGAGTCGCATGATGTCATTCCAGGTCACAGCAATCATCAAGACAACCATGATGACCACTCCGGCCAAGGTGACATAGGTTTCAATTTCTTGTTTCAATGGTTTGCGGCGAATGGCTTCTAGGATATTGAGCACAATCTTACCACCATCCAGGGCTGGAATCGGAATAAGATTAAAAATCCCAATATTGATGGAAATTATTGCCAAGAAGTACAAGACATTCTCAATTCCATTTTTAGCAGCATCACTACTTGCCTTAAAGATGGCAACAGGTCCACCTAGCTTGTTCAAATCCGGTTGGAAAATCAGATTTTTCAGAGCTGATAAAATTCTAAGCGCCGAGTCAGCAGCGGTTGTAAAACCACCTACAAACATGGATAGAAAATCTGACTTAACCCCCGGTTGAACACCCAGAAGATATCGACCTTGACTTTCTTCTGGGGTAACTGTTACTTGTTTGTCACTACCCTTTTCAGAAATAGTCACATCCAAGGTTGGGGCCGTCTTATCTTTGGTTTCTGATTCCACAGCCTGAATCAAACTTTCCCAGTTGCTAATCTCATGTGAGCCAATCTTGGTAATCTGGGCTGTTTCTGGTACTCCCACCTTGGCCAAGGCTCCTTGGGGCATGACATGGAACTGGTTGGTATCAACATCTCTGACACCACCCTGCATGAAGATTAAAATCCAGAAAACAACGACACCTAAGATAAAGTTGTTCATAGGGCCTGCAAAATTAGTAATGAGTTTCCCCCAGATAGTCGCATTTTGATATTGAACATCTAAAGGTGCAATCCGAACCTCAGTACCATCTGCTTCCACAACCGTTGCATCGTGATCCACTGCAAATGTTTTTTCTTCTTCCAGAACCAATCCTCTGATAAAAAGCTTGTCTTCAAAATCAAACTGGGTCACCTGCATAGGGAGGGCTGTTTGATCTAATTTTTTACCTGAAAGATTGATGCGTTTAACCTTACCATCATCAGTAAGGGTCAAACTGACAGGAGTTCCTGTCTTGATTTCAGTTGTATCATCACCCCAACCAGCCATACGAACATAGCCACCCAGAGGCAAGATTCGGATGGTATAGGCCGTTCCATCCCTGCCAATGTGAGCAAAGATTTTGGGTCCCATACCAATGGCAAATTCACGCACTAGAATCCCTGATTTCTTGGCAAAGTAGAAGTGCCCAAACTCGTGCACCACCACAATAATCCCGAAAACCAGAATAAAGGTTAAAATTCCGAGCATAGTATTTCCTCCATCTTTTGATTAAAAGAGTCCAAACAAGTGCATAATTGGAAATACAAGCAACATACTATCGAAACGATCCAAAACACCACCATGTCCAGGGATAAATTTCCCAGAATCCTTGACACCAAAGTGACGCTTGATCGAACTTTCTAGTAAATCACCAAATTGTCCAGCAATGCTAAAGAAAATAGCAAAGACTGACATCTTGTAAATTCCATACGGAAGAGCAACTGTTCTGTCAAACATCATAAAGATGATGGTTACTAAAATCGCACCTAAAATACCACCCAAGGCACCCTCAAAGGTTTTATTTGGAGAAACTGTCGGAGCTAGTTTTCGTTTACCATAGTTCATCCCAGCAAGATAGGCACCGCTGTCAGTCGCCCAGACGATACACAAGGCTAAGAGTGCCTTATCTAAACCTGCAACGCGAGCATCTAGTAAAGCATTAAATCCAAAGCCAACATAGAAACTCATAGCAAGAGGGAAAACAGCGTCCTCAATCGTATAAGACTTGCTAAAAACGGTCGTTCCTAACATGATTGAAATCAAAACACTGTAGGCAACCACATTCCCATCAACTGGCAAAAAAGTCAGGTAATTCTCCAAGGGAATGGTCAAGGCAAAGGTTGCAAAGAGGGTCAAGAGGCCCTCCATCGTCATGGTCTCTAGACCTCTCATCTTCAAAAGTTCATGCATGGCTAGCATGGCTATGATTCCAATTGCTATCTGAAGCAAGAGGCCACCAATCATTAAAATTGGTAGGAAAATAGCCAGGGCAATCCCTGCAAACAAGGTTCTTTTCTGTAAATCCTGTGTCATATTTCCTCCTAAACTCCTCCAAATCGGCGATGACGACGATTGTAGGCAAGAATGGCTTCCTGCAAGGCCGCCTCGTCAAAATCAGGCCACAAGGTGTCCGTAAAATAGAGCTCACTATAGGCTCCCTGCCATGGAAGGAAATTGCTCAAACGCAATTCTCCACTAGTACGGATAATCAAGTCTGGATCTCGTAACTCCTTAGGCAAATGCTGGGTAAAAAGATAATTACCAATCAATTCCTCTGTGATGTCACCTGGGTTGATTTTGGCATCTAACACATCCTGAGAAATCAACTTAAGAGCCTGTGTAATCTCAGCACGTCCACCATAGTTGAGGGCAAAATTAAGAATCAAACCTGTATTGTTCTTAGTCAATTCCTCAGCTTTAGTCAGAGCTTCAAAGGTTTGCTTAGGCAGGCGGTCCGTTTCCCCAATCATTTGAATCTTAACATTATTTGCATGCAGTTCCGGGACATAATTATCATAAAACTCTACTGGCAAGTTCATGATAAACTTGACTTCCTGATCTGGGCGGGTCCAGTTTTCTGTAGAAAAAGCATAGACCGTAATAACCTTAACACCTAGTTTGTTGGCTGCCTTGGTCACAGTTTGCAATGCTTCCATGCCCGCCTTGTGTCCAAAGACTCGCGGTTGCATACGTTTTTTAGCCCAACGACCATTGCCATCCATGATGATGCCGATATGAGCAGGAACCTGTGTCGGAACCTCTACTTCCACAGCCTTATCTTTCTTAAAAAATCCAAACATGATCTTATTCCTATTCAAAAATCTATCGTTTCATTATACCATATTTCCCTATTTTCTTCTATCACTAAGCTATTTATACTCTTTGAAAATCTCTTCAAACCACGTCAGCTCTATCTGCAACCTCAAAACAGTGTTTTGAGCAACCTGCGGCTAGCTTCCTAGTTTGCACTTTGATTTTCATTGAGTATTATTCTCAGGCGCAAAGCCCATTTTTCAAAAAAATAAGTCGCCTGATTGGGCGACTCTATTTTTATAGGGAGATTATTATGAAAAAGTTTTAGGAGTTTAAGTTAAGGTCTTCTTAACTTATGGACTTAGTATACACTTCCTAGCTTAAAGTTTCCTTAAGTATTTTTAAAAATCAAATTTTTCCATTTCTCCTGCCAATTTTTCTTGGATAGACGTGTTTGATAAAGTTCCATTCGGTCTTCATTTTCTAAGAAATGAGGAGTCGGACGAACTTGAAAATTCAAAATATCCTCCAAACCATAAGGTGCATAGAGTTCAAAATCTGCTTCTTCATTCAAGCGCAGTCCAACAGCCGTACATCGTTCTGGATACTTACTCATAGCATCACAAGAGCTGCTATAGGGAGCAGTATGAGGGCTGTGCTGGTGCATATAGACCTGATTTTTCAATTCCCACTGATACTGAGGAAAATCCGCTCTCAACTTTTTCTCTAGGAACAAGGTTTCCTCATAAGAAATATCCGGATCAAAGAAAATCACATCTACATCTGTTTCAAGATCAAATGCTGGTCTCTCTGACAAGAGATTCCAGATAAAATTTCTGACAGAACCTGCTGCCAACCAAGAATCTTTCAGACCAAGGTTTCGGATGATAGTCAAAATAGCCATCATATCCGGATTTTCTCTGAAAGAGTCTAAAATTTCAGCCTTATTTTTCAATATATTCATACCCTAAATGCTCATATGCCTTAGCAGTCGCCACCCGTCCAGAACGTGTCCGCATGATAAAACCTTTTTGAATCAAGTAGGGCTCATACATGTCTTCAACTGTCTCACGCTCTTCTGCTATGTTAACAGAAAGAGTTCCTAGACCAACAGGACCACCACCGTACATCTCAATCATGGTGCGAAGGATTTTCTGGTCCACATAGTCCAGACCTTCATGGTCAACATCCAGCATAGTCAAAGCCTTATCAGTAATAAGATCATCGATAACCCCATTCCCTATAATCTGGGCAAAATCGCGCACGCGTTTGAGGAGACGATTGGCAATACGAGGGGTTCCACGACTACGTAGGGCTAATTCAGATGCTGCCTCATGAGTGATTTCCATCTCAAAAATATCTGCCGTCCGCTCAACAATTTCCGTCAAGTCAGCATGGGCATAATACTCCATGTGACCTGTAATTCCAAAACGTGCCCGTAGCGGATTTGAGAGCATACCAGCCCGAGTCGTCGCACCAATCAAAGTGAAAGGTGGCAACTCCAAATGAACACTGCGACTGCCTTCACCAGCCCCAATCATGATATCAATGTAGAAGTCCTCCATGGCACTATAAAGCACCTCTTCCACTGACATTGGCAAACGATGAATCTCATCAATAAAGAGAACATCCCCAGGCTCTAAGTCATTCAAAATCGCTACCAAATCACCGGCTTTTTCAATGACTGGACCCGAAGTCTGCTTGAGATTGACACCTAGTTCGTTGGCAATAACAAAAGCCATGGTCGTTTTTCCCAAGCCTGGAGGGCCAAATAAAAGCACATGATCCAGCGCTTCATCCCGCATTTTGGCAGCTTCTATAAAGATTTGAAGCTGGTCCTTGACCTTATCCTGCCCAATATATTCACGTAAATACTGAGGACGGAGCGTGCGTTCTACTAACTCCTCGTCCCCCATTATCTCATTATCTAAAATTCTACTCATGGCTCTATTATATCAAAAAACCAAGCCACAAACAAAAAAGCCACCTGATTGGGTGACTCCAGAGTTTAGCACCTATGTGGTATAACATTCTACGGCACTGCTACACCGCCTACGAAAGGAGGTGAGATAGCCCATGATGGGATTAGTACTCAAAACTATCATCGGACCAATTGTGGTCGGTGTCGTTCTTCGCTTAGTCGATAAATGGCTAAACAAAGATAGATAGTGTCAAAAAGACCCCAAGCTTAATGTGGAAGTTAGCTTGGGGTCTTCTCTAGTCCATGATATAGAACTAATCCTTAATTCCTCTCCATTATCCCACAGTTCACACATTTTGTCAAAGGTTTACATTCTCAGCTTCGCAAGCTTTAACCGCTTTATAACAAGACTTTCAAGTTTAAGAGAAAATTAGGGATTCTATCAATTTCATAGAAATTTTGATTTAGTAAACGAAGAGACAATCTTATATGTCACTTCTCATTTAATACGCCACTACTAGACAAGCAAAATCATTATTACAGTAGTTCCAGTCCTTCAATTAACAGTCACTTACAATCAAATTGAGTTTGAAGTAGCTGAAGTAA
>NZ_CAJZDT010000060.1:0-10683 GCF_915066115.1 uncultured Streptococcus sp.
TCTATAGAAGGGGAGGTGGAAGAAATGTTTCGAAAAGAAAAAGCACGCAAGCGGTTTTACTTTTGGCTTATCATCTTTATCCTTTATCTTGCTTTTTGATTGTATTGTATTTGTACGAATTTTGGAGATACCTTAGGTATGATTTTACTATCACCTTTTATCTTTGCTTCCCTGCCACTCTACGCCTATCTAATTCTTGGTTTGTTTATCTTAGGGAGCATGAGTTTTGCTATGGATGGTTTTATGTCTCTTTAGTAAAAGAAAGCTAAGATCGAGAAAGGACACATTTCGTCCTTTCTTTTTTTGATAGGTATAGTTTTTCTTTTTAAAGAGAATTTTTTTACAAAAATCCTTGGTTATTTTGTTTATTTATGCTATAATAGGAACAATTATTTTTAGGAGGTGCAGTATGTCTTATTTGTTTGAGATATTACCGAGTTTATTGAGCGGTGCAAGTATGACTTTGCAGGTTTTTGCACTGGTCTTGATTTTTTCTATTCCCTTGGGCGTTTTGATTGCCTTTGCCTTGCAAGTCCATTGGAAGCCCCTCCATCATCTGATTAACATTTACATTTGGATTATGCGAGGCACACCCTTGCTCTTGCAACTGATTTTTATCTATTATGTGCTCCCAAGCATTGGAATCCGTTTGGATCGTCTTCCTGCGGCCATTATTGCCTTTGTTTTGAATTATGCGGCTTACTTTGCTGAAATCTTCCGTGGAGGGATTGATACCATTCCTAAAGGCCAATATGAGGCTGCCAAGGTTTTGAAGTTTGGTTCTTTTGACACAGTCCGCTATATTATCTTGCCTCAGGTGACCAAGATTGTTCTTCCAAGCGTCTTTAATGAGGTTATGAGTTTGGTCAAGGATACTTCCCTGGTCTATGCTCTAGGTATTTCTGACCTTATCTTGGCTAGTCGAACAGCTGCCAACCGTGATGCTAGTCTGGTTCCAATGTTCTTGGCAGGTGCTATTTACTTGATTTTGATTGGTATTGTGACCATTCTTGCCAAAAAAGTTGAGAAGAAGTATAGTTACTATAGATAGGAGGCTGCCATGTTAGAATTACGAAATATCAATAAGGGATTTGGTGAAAAGCAAATTTTGTCCAATTTCAGTCTAAAAATTCCTGAAAAGCAAATTCTGGCTATCGTTGGGCCTTCGGGTGGAGGTAAGACGACTCTCTTACGCATGCTTGCAGGTCTTGAAACCATTGATTCAGGGCAAATATTTTATAATGGAGAACCTTTAGAATTGGATGAACTTGAGAAGCGCAATCTACTGGGATTTGTATTCCAAGATTTTCAACTTTTCCCTCATTTATCAGTTCTAAACAATTTGACCTTATCGCCCGTAAAAACCATGGGAATGAAGCAGGATGAGGCTGAGCAGAAGGCGCGTGGGCTACTGGAACAGTTAGGGCTAGCAGGACATGCAGATGCTTATCCATTCTCACTATCAGGTGGGCAAAAGCAGCGAGTGGCTTTGGCGCGTGCTATGATGATTGACCCGGAAATCATTGGCTACGATGAACCAACTTCTGCCCTAGATCCAGAATTACGACTGGAAGTGGAAAAACTGATCTTGCAAAATAGGGAACTTGGCATGACCCAGATTGTGGTTACCCATGATTTGCAGTTTGCGGAAAATATCGCAGATCAGATTCTCAAGATTGAGCCCAAGTAGGAGGTGCCAATGACTAATAAGAAAATTACTTTAGTATTGGTTTCTCTCCTGATTCTCTTTTTAACGGCTTGTACTCAGAAGGCTAGTGATCCAAAGCAGGATAACTGGGATAAGTATCAAGAGCAAGGTAGTATAACCATTGGTTTTGACAATACCTTTGTACCCATGGGGTTTGAAGAAAAGAATGGCCAATATACAGGTTTTGATATTGATTTGGCACAAGCAGTTTCTGAAAAATTAGATTTCAAGGTGCAATTTCAGCCAATTGACTGGGATATGAAGGAGACGGAACTGCAAAATGGAACCATAGACGCCATCTGGAATGGCTATTCTGCCACTGATGAACGCCGAGAGAAGGTTGCTTTTAGCATTCCATATATGGAAAATCAGCAAGTTTTAGTTGCGAAGAAAAGCCAGCAGATTCATTCGGTAGAGGATATGAAGGATAAGACCTTGGGAGCCCAAGCCGGTTCCTCTGGTTATTTGGATTTTGAAGCCCAGCCAGATTTACTGAAAAATCGTGTAAAAGACCAGAAGGCCAATCAGTACCAGAGTTTCAATGAAGCCTTGATTGATTTGAAAAATGACCGGATTGATGCCTTGTTGATTGACCGGGTTTATGCTAATTATTATCTCCAGTCTGAAGGTATATTAAGTGACTACAATGTCTTTTCAGCAGGATTTGAAAGTGAATCCTTTGCTGTCGGAGTTAGACCAGCAGACAAGAGATTACTACAAGCTTTAAACCAAGCCTTTATTGCACTATACCAAGAAGGAAAGTTCCAAGAGATTAGCCAGAAATGGTTTGGAGAAGATGTAGCCACCAGTCAAGTTAAAAATCAAGAATAAGAAAAGAGATTGAGTTTACCTCAGTCTCTTTTTGTATCGAAAAATCCTCTGGCAAGTACCAGAGGATAAGAGTTTATTTCATTGTTGGGAAGAGCAATACATCACGGATAGTGGTTGTATCAGTGAGGAGCATGCAGAGACGGTCGATACCGATTCCCAAACCACCTGTTGGTGGCATACCATATTCAAGAGCTTCAATGTAATCGTAGTCGATACCTGTTGCCTCATCGTCACCAAGTTCTTTAGCTTTAGCTTGGGCTTCAAAACGGCTAAGTTGGTCGATTGGATCATTCAATTCAGTAAAGGCATTTCCGTACTCTTTGGTCATGATGAAGAGTTCGAAACGGTCAGTAAAGCGTTCGTCTTCAGGATTCTTCTTAGCTAGTGGAGATACAGCTACTGGATGTCCATAGATAAAGGTCGGTTGGATCAAGGTTTCTTCAACAAACTCTTCAAAGAAAGCATTGATGATGTGGCCAACTTCAGTGTAATGTTTCTCAACTGGAACTTTCTTCTCAGCAGCGATAGCTTTGGCTTCCTCGAAAGTCATGTCTTGCCAGAAATCTACACCAGTAATTTCTTTGATAGCATCCACCATGTGAACACGTTTAAATGGTTCGTTAATCTTGATTTCAGTACCTTGGTAGTTAACTGGACCATCACCTTTAACAGCTTTAGCAGCGTGTTGGATAATGCCTTCGGTCAAGTCCATGATATCTTGGAAGTCTGCATAAGCTTGGTAAACTTCGATGGAAGTAAACTCCGGGTTATGAGTAGCATCCATTCCTTCGTTACGGAAGATACGGCCAATTTCATAGACACGTTCCATACCACCAACGATAAGGCGTTTCAAGTGAAGCTCAGTCGCGATACGAAGCACCATGTCAATGTTTTGGGCATTGTGGTGAGTGATAAATGGACGGGCAGCAGCTCCACCAGCTTCGTTGTGAAGAACAGGTGTTTCCACTTCAAGGAATCCTTTTTGGTCAAGGTAACGACGGATTTCAGAAATGATTTTTGAACGAGTGACAAAACGCTCAAAACTTTCACGGTTAGAAATTAAGTCAAGGTAACGTTTACGGTAAATCGTTTCAACGTCTGTCAAACCATGGAATTTCTCTGGAAGTGGACGAAGAGCCTTAGACAAGTGTGTAATGTGAGTCGCCTTGATAGAGAGTTCTCCCATATCTGTACGCATGACTTCGCCTTCGACACCAAGGAAGTCACCAAGGTCTGCTTTTTTGAAGATTTCGTAGTTTTCTTCACCGACAGCATCTTTACGTACGTAGATTTGGATTTGACCTTCGCGGTCTTGAAGGTGGGCAAATCCAACTTTACCTTTACCACGTTTAGTTACCAAGCGTCCTGCGATAGTAGCTGTTTCGTTTTTATCGTGTAATTGTTCTTTATCGAGGTCAGCATATTTATCTTTTAATTCTTGTGAATTTGCAGTACGTTCAAAGCGTTTTCCGAAAGGATCAATTCCTTGTTCACGGAGCGCAGCCATTTTTTCACGGCGAACGATCTGCTGGTCATTTAGTTCTTCCATATGTTCTGTAGACATGGGATCCTCCTAGTTTTACTCAAAATTGAATACGATGAGTCATTTTTTGCGATACTCCCATTTTATCATAAATAGCCAAGAAATTCACGGATAATCTTTAAAAACTAAAAAGAACTTGACGCTAAAATCAAGTTCTGTTATTGATAGGAAGTATCATTCCAAGTATCGAGTGTAAATGTTTCAAAATCATGAGTTTCTAGAATGGTCAGGCTGGCATTTGCTAGGCCTCCATCTTTACGAAGAAGAGGTTCTTTATAACCGAGAAGAGTACGAAGACTGGCAGTAAGATTGGCGCCGTGACCGACAATTAGAATATGCTCAGCTGGACTATCTTTTAATGATTTGATAAATTGGATGGTACGTTTTGTAGTACTATAGAGGGATTCGGCTCCGAACATTTGAGTGTCAAATTGAGCAAGATTAGATCGGAAAGCTTTGATTTGTTGTGGGTAAATAGCTTCCAAGGTTGCAATTTTCAAACCTTCCAACTTCCCCAGCTGCCATTCACGGAGATTAGGAACACTTTCTAAAGGACAGGACGTCTTGAGTTGACTTTGGATAATTTCAGCAGATTTGACAGCTCGAGGTAAATCACTTGAATAAATTTGATCGAAAGGAACATCCTTGAGATACTGCCCTAGTTGTTTTAGGGTTTCAATGGATTCAGGAAGAAGGGGAGAATCTCCACTAGCACCTTGAAAGCGTCCTTCTTGGTTCCAGACTGTACGACCGTGGCGGACAAAGTAGAGTTTCATTACTTGCTGTCCTCCAAGATATCTACAAAGTCAGCCTTTACAAAACTAGCCAAGTCTTGTGGAGCGACGATAATGCTGTGACCGACCTCGCCAGCAGAGACAATCATTTGATCCAAGTCTAGAGCAATCTTATCGATAAAAATGGGGTAATTGTGTTTCTGACGAATTCCGACGGGATTATTGGCTCCATGAATATAACCAGTTGTTTTTTCCAAGTCTTTTTGTGGAATCATGCTCACTTTTTTATTGCCAGAAATTTTAGCTAGTTTCTTTTCAGACAAGTGTTGGGTGATAGGGACAATTCCGATAATCGGTCCTGTTTTATCTCCCAAAAGCGCCAAGGTTTTGAAAATCTGATCTTTTTCATAACCTTGGGGAAGCTCTCCTTCCAGGGCATTGATTTGAATCCCCTGATGTGGGATACCTGCTTTAGACAGGATTTGTTCCACCAATGTTTTTTTGATTTTAACTTTTTTTGCCATTATTTATACTTATCCTCCAATTGGCTCATCCAAATACCAAGCCAGATTCCCAGTGCAAAGAAGAAGGCAATGATGACATACCCAACAAGAGAAATACCGGTGTACTGGATACTTTCAGCATTTCCTGCATTTGGAATCAAGATTAAAAGGGTACTTGAAAGGACGATACCGATGATGAAATGATAGACACGTGAGTGGTAGTTGTTTAAGGCATAATCCATCAATTTTGAAAAAATGATGAGAGTTGCACCTGCACCGATTCCAATCGGGAAGAAGGTTCCCAAGAGGTCAAAGGTTTTAAAACCAGTCAACATAGGAGCATAGAGGCCCAAAATCAAAAGTAGATTTGATGGACTGAGGCCAGGAACTAATACGCCAAGAGCCAGCAGTGCACCAGCTAGGACGAAATTAAGAAAGCTGGCGCTCAAGGTTCCAACGACAAAATTTAAGGCATAGAGTCCTAATCCAGAAATGATAAAGGTTATCCAGAACCAGACTAAATCAATCTTATCTCGATCAGATTCTCGAGTTGATTCTTTGAGGAGGCTAGGAACTGTACCAATGATAGCTCCTGCAAAGCTCCATAAGACAAAGACCTGATAATTTTCAAGCAGGTATTCAATCGGGTAGGAAAATAAGCCGATTCCCAGAAACATACCAATGGCAACTGGAATAAAGTACAAAACATTTTCTTTAAAGTCTTTAAAGGGGTGAGCCAGAAAACCAATCATTCGTTCATAAATTCCTAAGATTGCTGCTAGAACCCCTCCGGAAATTCCTGGTAAGATAAATCCCAGAGCAATGACAATCCCTTTAATAACGCGTGCTAACCATGAGAGCATATTTTTCCTCCAACTATTTCTATTTCAAAAAATCCTTACTATATTGTATCACAATCAAACACAAAAAGAAAAAGCAAATGATAAACAAATGCTTTTAAGGTTTTAAAAAGAGTTTCTTAAAGGTTTCTTCTTTATTTTTTAAGGAAGAGATGACGTTGATATCCAAATCGTGCTCAAAGCCAGCAATTTTCCCTTTAGAAGTATATTGGTGAATATCGTAATCTAAGTCAGTCTTAGGAGTTGCCTCGTAAAATCCTGAGTCAGAACCATAGGAAGGAATCCAAACAGATGTAAACTTGTCAGTATCAATACTGTGTTCTTCCATGAAGTATACTCCTACGTAGATTCCGATATTTTTAGCACCTAGTGATTCTAGTTTTGCACGAAAGGCTTCAACACCTTCGTTCATATTGGACATGGTTTTTTCTTCCACATCTAGCCAATAGTAGCTAGGGCTGTATGGCGATGCGGAATTATAAAAACTTTCAGCAGCTTTTTCCATTTCTTGGATACTTTTACCTGCCACATAAGCGTAGACACCTACTGGGACATTTCGTTTTTGAAACTCTGTGATGTGGGTTTTAAAGGCCTTATCAATACCATTAACATAGGAAGCATCGTTCTCTTTGGACGTTTGAGCACCACTATGAACACGAACAATAGCTCCAGAAATGTTTTGGGAGAGAGTATCGTAATTAATTTCCTCAGGACGTTGCCAACCAGAAACATCAATTACTGGTTTATCTATATTGTGTAGCGCCTGTGTCTCTACTTGCGCGATATTTGACTTTGTTTTTACAGGATGGTCCTCAAAACGAGGGCGATTCAGGATTAAAATGAAAATCATAATCCCAAAAAAACCAAATAAAATAAGCGGATTTATTTTCTTTCTCATACCTCATAATTTTACCTTAAAAATGAGAAAAAATCAAAAAAAATACTTAAAAAATGGGTTAAGAAAGGACTTTAGAGCATTTTTTCATTCAAGAGCGCGGAATGATTTGAAATATGGTATAATAAAAGGGAATTTCTAGAGAAAAGAGAAGATTATGTCAAATTATGCCATTATTTTAGCAGCGGGTAAAGGGACTCGCATGAAATCTGATTTGCCAAAAGTGTTGCACAAGGTTGCGGGTATTTCTATGCTGGAACATGTTTTCCGTAGTGTGGGAGCTATCCAACCTGAAAAGACAGTAACAGTTGTAGGACACAAGGCGGAATTGGTTGAGCAGGTCTTGGCTGGACAGACAGAATTTGTGACTCAATCTGAACAGTTGGGTACTGGCCATGCAGTTATGATGACGGAGCCTATCTTAGAAGGTTTGTCAGGTCACACCTTGGTCATTGCAGGGGATACTCCTTTAATCACAGGTGAAAGCTTGAAAAACTTGATTGATTTTCACATCAATCATAAAAATGTGGCCACTATCTTGACTGCTGAAACGGATAATCCTTTTGGCTATGGACGAATTGTTCGTAATGACAATGCGGAGGTCCTTCGTATTGTTGAGCAGAAGGATGCTACAGATTTTGAAAAGCAAATCAAGGAAATCAACACTGGAACATATATTTTTGATAACGAGCGTTTGTTTGAGGCTTTGAAAAATATCAATACCAACAACGCTCAAGGTGAATACTATATCACAGATGTCATTGGCATTTTCCGAGAAGCTGGTGAAAAAGTTGGCGCTTATACTTTGAAAGATTTTGATGAGAGTCTTGGAGTAAATGACCGTGTAGCACTTGCGACAGCTGAGTCGGTTATGCGTCGCCGCATCAATCACCAACACATGGTCAATGGTGTTAGCTTTGTCAATCCAGAAGCAACTTATATCGATATTGATGTTGAGATTGCTCCTGAAGTTCAAATCGAAGCCAATGTTACCTTGAAGGGGCAAACGAAAATTGGTGCTGAGACTGTTTTGACAAATGGTACTTATGTAGTGGATAGCACTATCGGAGCAGGAGCTGTTATTACCAACTCAATGATTGAAGAAAGTAGTGTTGCAGACGGTGTGACAGTCGGTCCTTATGCCCACATTCGTCCAGGTTCATCTCTAGGTGCCCAAGTCCATATTGGTAACTTTGTTGAGGTGAAAGGTTCTTCAATCGGTGAGAATACCAAGGCTGGTCATTTGACTTATATTGGAAACTGTGAAGTGGGTAGCAAGGTTAATTTTGGTGCTGGAACCATTACAGTCAACTATGACGGCAAAAACAAATACAAGACAGTCATTGGCAACAATGTCTTTGTTGGTTCAAATTCAACCATTATTGCGCCAGTAGAACTTGGTGACAATTCCCTCGTTGGTGCGGGTTCAACTATTACCAAAGACGTTCCAGCGGATGCTATTGCTATTGGTCGTGGACGTCAGGTCAATAAAGACGAATATGCAACACGCCTTCCTCATCATCCTAATAATCAGTAGGAGTCTGTCATGGAATTTGAAGAAAAAACGCTTAGCCGAAAAGAAATCTATCAAGGGCCAATTTTTAAACTGGTCCAAGATCAGGTTGAATTACCAGAAGGTAAAGGAACTGCCCAACGAGATTTAATTTTTCACAATGGAGCTGTCTGTGTTTTAGCTGTAACGGATGAGCAAAAACTTATCTTGGTCAAGCAGTACCGTAAGGCTATCGAGGCTGTCTCTTACGAAATTCCAGCTGGAAAATTGGAAGTAGGAGAAAATACAGACCCTGTCGCTGCTGCCCTGCGTGAATTAGAGGAAGAAACAGCCTATACAGGGAAGTTAGAACTCTTGTACGATTTTTATTCAGCCATTGGCTTCTGTAATGAAAAGTTAAAACTATACCTAGCAAGCGATTTAACAAAGGTGGAAAATCCGCGTCCGCAGGATGAAGATGAGACCTTGGAAGTCCTTGAAGTGAGTCTAAAAGAAGCCAAGGAATTGATCCAATCAGGTCATATCTGTGACGCCAAGACAATTATGGCTGTTCAATACTGGGAATTACACAAAAAATAGAGGAGGTCAGTATGGGTAAACCTTTATTAACGGATGAAATGATTGAAAGAGCTAATAGAGGCGAAAAAATTTCAGGTCCCCCTTTGCTAGATGATGAGGAGACCAAGATTTTACCAACCTCTTCATCCCGTTTTGGTTATGCTAATTCTAAGGGACATGGTTTTAGCCAGGAAACCTTGAAGATTCAGGTCGAACCGTCTATTCATAAAAGCCGTCGCATTGAAAATACCAAGAGAAATGTCTTCAATTCTAAGTTGAATAAAATCTTATTTGCAGTCATCTTTCTCTTGATTTTGCTTGTGTTAGCAATGAAACTTTTGTAAAAGAAAAGGAATTGAAATGAAAATAGGAATTATTGCGGCTATGCCAGAAGAACTGGCTTATCTGGTCCAGCATCTAGAAAATGCCCAGGAGCAAGTTGTTTTGGGGAATACTTATCACACAGGAACCATTGCCTCTCATGAAGTCGTTCTTGTAGAAAGTGGAATTGGTAAGGTCATGTCTGCTATGAGTGTGGCGATTTTGGCTGATCATTTCCAAGTGGATGCTCTTATCAATACAGGATCAGCTGGGGCAGTAGCAGAAGGTATTGCTGTTGGGGATGTTGTGATTGCTGATAAATTAGCCTATCATGATGTGGATGTCACAGCTTTTGGTTATGCCTATGGGCAAATGGCGCAACAACCGCTTTATTTTGAATCAGATAAAACATTTGTTGCCAAAATCCAAGAGAGTCTATCTCGATTGGACCAAAAATGGCATCTTGGTTTGATTGCTACAGGAGATAGTTTTGTTGCAGGAAATGATAAGATAGAAGCGATTAAGTCCCATTTCCCAGAAGTTTTAGCCGTTGAGATGGAGGGGGCTGCTATTGCTCAGGCAGCGCATGCCCTTAATCTTCCAGTCTTAGTCATCCGTGCTATGAGTGACAATGCCAACCATGAAGCAAACATCTCTTTTGATGAGTTTATTATCGAAGCTGGACGTCGCTCTGCCCAAGTCTTACTAGCCTTTTTGAAGGCCTTAGATTAAGCGAAAATTTGACAGTTTTTCTAGCTTATGATAAGATTTAAGTAAAGAAAAGCTAGAAAACGTTTCAGAGGATATTATGAGTATTGAAATGACCGTCAGTGAGATTGCAGAGGTTTTAGGATTATCTCGCCAAGCAATCAATAACCGTGTCAAAGAATTACCAGAAGAAGACACAGATAAAAATGACAAAGGGGTAACAGTCGTTACCAGAAGTGGCTTGATTAAGCTAGAAGAAATCTATAAAAAAACGATTTTTGAAGATGAGCCTGTCAGTGAAGATGTCAAGCAACGTGAACTGATGGAGATTCTAGTGGACGAGAAGAATGCAGAAATTCTCCGCCTCTATGAGCAATTAAAAGCCAAGGATCGTCAGCTATCAGAAAAAGATGAGCAAATGCGCATCAAAGATCGTCAGATTGCTGAGAAAGATAAACAACTGGATCAGCAGCAACAATTGACCCTTCAAGCCATGAAGGATCAAGAAA
>NZ_CAJZDT010000061.1:0-10662 GCF_915066115.1 uncultured Streptococcus sp.
TGAGCAACCTGCGGCTAGTTTCCTAGTTTGCTCTTTGATTTTCATTGAGTATCAGATTTAAGAAATTAACTTCCTCGTCTCCAGAAAATCGCTAAGACAATCATGGAACCTAGTACTGCCGGAATAATGGCAGTTCCTGCTATTATCGGTCCCCAAGTTCCAAAAAGCAAATGGCCTATAAAGGCACCAATCCAGCCTAGAAACATTTTTCCAAAACATCCCATGCGTTCTCCACGATTGGTCAGAGTACCTGCTAAAAATCCCACTAGGAGACCAACGAACATACTTCCTAACATATTATCTCCTTAATTTGCCCAATCTCCGTTACGGAAGAGTGGTACACGTGTCCCATCCTCACGGATACCATCGATATCCATTTGGTTAGAACCAATCATAAAGTCTACGTGAACATCTGAACGGTTAAGCCCTGCAGCTTCAAGCTCCTCTTCGCTCATCTCCGCTCCACCAACAACGCTAGTTGCATAGGCTGCACCGATAGCCAAGTGATTTGACGCATTCTCATCGAAAAGGGTGTTAAAGAAGGTAATGCCTGACTGAGAAATTGGGCTTGGATCTGGTACCAAGGCACATTCACCTAAGGCATGCGCACCCGCATTTTCAAAGACAAGGTCTTTCATGACCTGATCACCCTTCTCAGCTGAAATATCCACGATTTGTCCATCCTTGAAGGTTACTTTAATTCCTTCGATGATATTTCCATTATAACTAAGCGGTTTTGTAGAAGTGACATAACCATCTGCGCGACGGAAGTCAGGCGCTGTGAAGACTTCCTCTGTCGGCATATTTGGCAAGAATCCTTCGCCCTGTGCATTGATAGCACCAGCTGATTCCCAAACGTGGTTTTTCGGCAAACCAAGTGTCAAATTTGTCCCTGGCGCTGTGTAGTGAAGTGCTGAAAATTGTTCTTTATTAAGCATATCAGCTTTGCTCTTGAGGATAGCTGCATGCTCTTCCCAAGCCTTAACAGGATCTTCTTCGTAGACACGGCAAGTTTTGAAGATTTGGTCCCAAAGGAGATCAACAGCTTCTTCGTCGCTCGCAGCATTTGGAAAGACTTTCTTAGCCCACTCAAGTCCTGCTGCAGCTGCTACCGTCCAGCTAACCTTGTTGGATTGAGTTGCGATACGCATTGGCTTCATGGCAAGTCCCATAGCTTTAGCAGAAGCCGAAAGCTTGTCAGCGTCCACTCCGTTCAAGGCACCTGGGTCAGAAGAACGAACTCCAAGACGGCTAGCTTTGTTCTCTAAAAGATAGTTCATCTCAGCAATCTTGTATTCAGGCACATTGTCCAAACGCTCCATCGGCGCATGGAGGAATTTCTCACGGTTAATGACATCATCTGTCCACTGAACAATAACCTCGTGCGCACCCAAAGCATAAGCTTCTTTGACGATTAAGTGAGCCAACTCACGTTGCTCCACATCGATAGAGAGAGCCAAAGTGTGACCAGGTTGCACGTTGATTCCGTTCGCAACCAATAATTTCGCATATTTTTCTAGATTTTCTTTAAAATTTGGTAAAACCATGTTGTTTTCTCTTTTCTATTTTTATTTTTCTTTCAAAGCAGAGAATAATCCTGCTAAAGCAATGGCACCTGACAAGAGTGCTGTTGATAGAAGAATTGTTTGATCAGCAAGTTCTAATTGATATTCAAATACCTTCTCAGCTGGCCTATCTTCCGCAAAAATTCTTAGTTTCATGAAATATCCTCCCTTACTAGTATATCACATATGATATAAATTTAAAAACAAGCCTAATAAAGCTTGTTTTAATTAACTAAAACAAAAGTCGTGTACATATCTTTCCACTTCTTTTTCCAAAGATTGAATCTCACCAATATCCCATCTATTGTTTTTAGAAGTTATTTCTGCCATCATCTGTAATTTCAAACTCTGACGCTTAAAGATATCTTCTCTCTTCCATTGTGCTAGTTTAGACTCCGGATACGAATTACCGAACTTAGAATTCTGACTATCGGTAATGATACAAAGATTACCAAAGGAATGTAAAAACTCGGCAGGTAATTGGCTTTCTCCATCCTGTCCATTTGGATTCTGAGGATACCAATGCTCTATGGAGCGACGATAAGCAAATTTAAAATCTTTAAACTCAATATCGTAATCTTTCTTCAATTCTTCACGATTTTTCCATAAAACATAATCTACAAAGTTAAAAGCATAAACAGGAATTTCCCAATATTTTTTGATACTTTTATCTTCGGTAAACAATCTTTCCTCAGCATATCTCACTGCCATTTTTTCAAGAAAATCCTTAAAGAGACTAGCAAATTCTGTTTGATTTAACTCTTCAATATGGTTAAACAAGAATTGCAAGATTTCATATAACCAACGACTATCTCGATTGGCAGTAAAGGTCACAGCAAACATGGATTGAAGCATTAAAATATCATCATTGAACTTTTCAAAAGAATTTTTATCATAATAATATTGAACAAATAAATCTCCTCTAGTTTTATTATTATAATCATTCCGATAAACTTTCTGCAGAAACCAATCATTCTCTTGTCTTCTATTATTAGTCTCTTGTGACATTCGTACGATCAAATTATCAAATATAAATTTTAATTTCAATAAATTCCTAATGAATAATGTAACATCCTCTATACCTGTATTAACACTAGTTATATTTTCAAATGTTTCTAATAATTTCTTGTCATCTAGCTGTATATCAGAAGGAGATACATTACCAAATGTTATATAATAAACGAAATATAAAAATGTTTCAAAGTTTATAATCGTTCTGTATTTTTCCACTTCATTCGTATCTGATATTACTTTAACTCTTGTAGATTCTTTATTTTCTATACTAGACAATAGAGATTTCTTATTAGTTGACTGAACTTCTATTTGACTTAAGGACTTATCAATATTTAAAAGAAAGCTATTCTGATAATTATTTCCTTTAATCCAATTCAAAGGAAATATTTTTTCTCTTTCTGCGTCATGATGCTTTTTCTTTGCTTTTTTTGTAAATGCGTTGATGACCGGCTTATCAAATTCTGCACAGGCATCCCAAATTCTCGCAAATTTTTGTGCCATTTCTTGATCTGTACCGAACTTAGACATCATTTGTGCCTTGAGAATCTCATGAGACTCTAGTTGTTCGCCTCGAGAGTTGAAACGTTCGAAATAAAGATTCAAATCTAAATCTTCAGGAAGTATACTCCGAAAAATGATGACATAATCAAAAAGATAATCAACGAAAGACTGAGGATCAAGACGGCGCTCCTCTAGCACTTTTTTCAATGCATCTTTAGCATGTCCGTAACCTCTAGTCAGCTCATTTTCATCGCCCTCTACAATTTTTTTCTTGGCAAATAAATCTTGAATATTCTCGTTTGATTTCTTTCTAGCTGGGAAGGTAAGCTTGACAGCTTTCAATCTATCAAAACCAAACTCATTCTTTAAAGCTAAGGCAATCAAATTAAGGGCGGTTGTCCGTTGTTGCCCATCTATGATTTTGAAAATGCCATTCTCTTTATTAACGACTAATGTTCCAATATAGTAATTGTCTCTATTTTCTTGAAAAGCATCTGCTACGTCATTCAGTAACTGCTCAATTTCATCATAAGTCCAAGCAAAATTTCTCTGATAAAGAGGGATAGCATAGGTATCTTCATTTAACAAACGATTAACTGATAAGCTTATCTGTGTTTCTACCATTTATCTTTTTCCTCTTCTATAATCTTGTCCACAGTATAATTTTCAAATAGCTCTCTATCTATTTTGACCATAAAATCATTCGGAGTGACCGCATGGGATAAAAGTTGAAATAGCTTTTGAGCCTCTTTTTGTCTAAAACTTCCACCAGCGGCGTATTTCCCTACCGTTGCATCATATATAGCTTTAGACTTAACTCGAGGGTAATAAGACCAAATAAACAAGGTCTCTACTATCTCCTTTGATAGCTCATCTTTTCCAAATCTCTCTGCAAAAAGTGAACAAATATTTAAGAATATATTGTGACACTTGAGGTAGCGTCCTTTTGAGCTATTGTAAATGTTTGACATACCTTCTGGGTAAGCTAGATTTTTTTCTTCCCCTTCAGGTTCATCAGAAAATCCTAACTCTTCATTTAAAAAATCTTTATGTTCTTTAATAGTTTCATAAGCAGATTCAATATACTCAAAAAATTTACTTCCATCAATGATTGGCATAGTAATGGACATGGGGAGATTTTCAATATGACGATACAATTCTAGATATGGAAAGTTCTGATTCAAATCAACGCCTTTAAAATCGTCAATAAAATCCTCTGTAAAACGGAGATAAGATCCATAACGCTTGTTTGTTAATCCTGTCTCTCCTCGCGACCAACGTCTCATACGGAAAAGATGTTTATCAAATAACTCCTTGAGACTTAAATCTTTATCTTCTACAAATTGCTCCCATTTTTCAACAATTTTTTCATCTTCTGAATCTTGCTTGCGAAGATGATAGGCTTTAAGCAAATCATGAGGTTCTAAAGATTTCCCACGATTATTCTGAGAATCAAATAGCTGAAAGGCCTCTGATAATCGTTCCTGTGGCATAGTAATCACGGAGACAGAACAATTTTCCAATAAAAAATTGCAAATATCTTTTGCCTGATTTTCGCCAACCAATTGAGTCAAATTTTCCCACTCATTATAATTTTCACTCGCATGATAGCAAGATAGCTCCCCAAATACAGCAGCACTCAGCAGTTGCTTAGCACCCTTATAATTCTCTAAATCATCTAATAAATGAAGAAACAAGGAAATTGAAATTAGCCGTTGCTGTCCATCGACAATATCATATCCATCATTTTCATGTAAGATAACGGAACCAATCTGATATTCCTTTTTCCCCATAGCATCTCGTAAATCATAAAAAAGATTACGGATATGTTTTCTGTTCCATTTATATGGCCTTTGATAAGAAGGAATCCGCAAATTTCCTTTTTTCAATAGTTCTCCAACCTTTTTAGAAGTAAATTGAATAGTCATTTTATCCTCATCTATATTTATCTATCATTTCTTGAACTGTTTGCTTCATATCCTCTACTAAAATCCGAGGAGACAAAACAGTAACTGCTTCCCCTTGTCCCAGCAACCAGCGTTTAAGACCCGGTGTATGCTGACTTTCAAACTGAAAATGAGTCCAGCTACCATTTTTCCCAACTATTTTTGCATTTGGAAATTGATCCATCACAATAGTCGGATCGTACAAATACTCGATTTCAATATTGATTTTCTTCCCGATAAAAGCGTCCACTCTCTCGTTACGAATGTCACCATCTCTAAATTTATCTCGATAAGAAATAGAGGGTTTCTCTATATCACTAAGAGACCAGGACTGGATACGGTCTACTCTTAAAGTAATATAAGTAGCATGTTTCAACTGGTAAACAACCAGATAGAAATAATGACTATCATAGTAAAGAGAGACTGGCAAAACCGTCTGCCTCTTAGAAGACTCAGAATAAGGTTTTTGATAGATAATGTCTAGAACCTGTTCATGCAAAATGGCTTCTGATAAATTCCATATTTTCTCTATTCTATTTTGCTGATCCGTTAAGGGAGCATAATTAAGCTTTTCACTACCAATGATCTGCTCAATTTCTTTCTGGTCATCACGAGGAACTAAAATCAGTAAATTTTTTAGTAAGCTATCAATTTCTGGCCGATTCAGTGCTCGATTTTCCAATAAAATCTTTGAAATAACGAGTATATCCTTTTTATTAAAAACTGCCTTACTTGCTAAACAATACTTATTCGTCTTACGGTTATAAAGCAAATCTCCACTATAACTGGTATTACTAGATAAAATATCACGAAGTAGAGAAAAATCTCTCTGTATCGTCTTTTCACTAACCTCAAATTCCTGAGCCAATTGCTTTTTCCCTAACTGAGTCCCAAACTGTAAGCGTAAAAAGATCGTTAGCAGTCTCTCTTGATCATTCATTTGCAGTCCTTCTACATATTATTCAAACAATACTATTTCCAGTACATTATTATCACTTCTATAGTCTAACTAGCACTTTATATTCAAAACGATTAAAGCAAAATAAACTAGCCCTTAGATGATTTCAACTGTACCACTATGCCAGATTCGAAGAACTCAACTACGGATTCAGGCATATTTTTTAAGTCTTCGGGTAAGCAGTCTGAATATACAATGAAGAGTTTGTTTCTTTTCTTACTCTCTTTGAATCGCTGCATCCAGTATTCCTGTACCCTTTGATCAGCCTCTCCCAAAAATTGAACTCCATTCATAAAAAGCCAATCACACTCTGTATACTCCATTTGCAGTTTTATCCATTGACTATCTTTAGAAGAAATCAAATTATCTCTCACTCGATAATATGCAAGTGATGCTATTGGAGTAGCAGGTTTTATTTTAGTTAACGTATAATAAAACAAATGCCATCTGTCAGTCTCTGAAATACCGCAAATGTAAATACATTGAGAATCTTCTTTTAAGTCTATTTGTGGGAATCCGGTCCAATCACTCCCATCATCTTTCAAGCCTTTTTCAAAATTGTAAATTTGCTCCTCAATTGACACGTTAGAATTTAAAATTCCTTGATCCACCATATTATACTCTCTTTTCTATTATTTTTAAGAGAATTATAACAAATCAAGTGGACATATTTTGTCCATTTGATCAAAATAAGCAATTTTTTAAAACAACTCATCAAACAAACTCAACTGATTATCCTCTGGCATATTTCCAAGAATACCCATTTCATCCATCTTTTCAACCAAAGTTGAGGAAAGTCCACCACGCTTGCGCAACTCTGTTTTAGAGAGGAATTCTCCCTCTTCACGCGCTCGCACTAACTGCTTGGCAACGTTCTCTCCCAGACCATCCATTGCTACAAATGGCGGAATGAGAGTGTCTCCATCAATGAGGAACTCTGTCGCCTGACTACGGTAGAGGTCGAGTTTGCCAAACTTAAAACCACGTTCCCACATTTCATTGACAATCTCAAGAGTTGTATAGAGGTCAATTTCCACATTAGAGGCTTCATTATTCTTCCGTTTTTCAGCAATTTCTTCCATTCTGCGCTTGATAGCATCCAAGCCCGCTCCCATAGTCTTGATATCAAAAGCCTTAGCACGGATGGAGAAGTAAGCACAGTAATAATAAATGGGATGGTGAACCTTGAAGTAGGCCACACGCAAGGCCATCATAACGTAGGCTGCCGCATGGGCCTTAGGGAACATGTACTTGATTTTCCCACAGGACTCGATATACCACTCTGGTACCTTATTGGCTTTCATGGCTTCAATGTAGCCATTTCGCTCTTCCTCGGAAATCTTCAACCACAAGCCCTTACGCACCCGTTCCATGATGGTAAAGGCCATCTTAGGTTCCAGACCAGCATGCATGAGGTAAACCATGATGTCGTCCCGACAACCGATAACAGTCGATAGGTCTGCTATTCCTTGCTTAATCAGATCTTGAGCATTGCCCAGCCAAACGTCGGTACCATGGGACAGACCTGAGAGCTGAAGCAACTCCGCAAAAGTCGTCGGATGCGTCTCATCTACCATCCCACGTACAAAGTTAGTTCCAAATTCTGGAATCCCCAGCATACCTGTCGGCGTTCCGATTTGCTCAGGAGTCACACCTAGCACATCAGTCCCAGAAAAGAGGGCCATCACGCCTTCGTCATCCATAGGGATTTCATTAGGATCAATCCCAGACAAGTCCTGCAGTTTCCGAATCATGGTCGGATCATCATGTCCCAGTACATCGAGTTTGAGGACGTTCTCATCGATATCGTGGAAGTTAAAGTGAGTGGTCTGCCATTCAGCCGTCACGTCATCTGCTGGATACTGAACAGGCGTAAAGTCGTAAACATCCATGTAGTTCGGAATAACAACAATTCCTCCCGGATGTTGGCCTGTCGTCCGCTTGACACCAGCCGCACCTTGAGCGAGGCGTTCTACTTCTGCATCACGATAAAACTTGCCATAATCTCGCTCATAGCCCTTGACAAAGCCATAAGCGGTCTTTGCAGCCACCGTACCAACCGTTCCTGCACGGAAGGCATATTCCTCACCAAAGATATCACGCACATCCAAGTGGGCACTAGGTTGATCTTCTCCCGAGAAGTTCAAGTCAATATCGGGAACCTTATCCCCATCAAAACCAAGGAATGTCTCAAACGGAATATCCTGCCCATTTTTGCTGAGTTTGTGACCACAGTTTGGACAGTCCTTATTGGGCATATCAAAACCTGAACCATAAGAACCATCCGTGATAAACTCACTGTACTGACACTGACCACAGACATAGTGAGGAGAGAGAGGATTAACCTCCGTAATCCCAATCATGGTCGCAACAAAACTGGAACCAACAGATCCACGGGAACCAACCAAGTAACCCCGTTCATTGGAACGTTGCACTAGCATCTGCGAAGCCAGATAAATCACAGCAAATCCATTCCCCAGAATAGAGGTTAGTTCTTTTTCAATCCGCAAATCAACGATATCTGGCAGCGGATTTCCATAAATCTCAAAAGCTTTCTTATAGGTCAACTCGGCAACTGTTTCTTCAGCCTTGTCAATGAAAGGCGTGTACAAGTCACCCTTAACAACTTCAACAGGTTCAAAGATATCTGTCAAGGCATTGGTGTTTTCAATAACCAATTTACGTGCCAGTTCCTCTCCCAAGAAAGCAAATTCATCCAACATTTCATTAGTCGTTCGAAAATGAGCCTTCGGAAGAGGAGCGGGTTGAGCATGTTCCCCATGACCGATAGTTCGGTTAATCATAGCCCCCTGTCCCAAACTACGGACGATAATTTCACGGTAAATCTCTTCTTCAGGTTCGATATAGTGAACATTCCCCGTAGCCAGAACTGGCTTGCCAAGACGATCTCCGACCTCTATCAAACTCTTGATAATGGTCTGTAGTTCTTCCATATCCTTGACCTGCTCCTTGGCAATCAAGGGAGCATAGATAGCTGGTGGCATGACCTCGATAAAGTCATAATACTTGGCCACCTCAACCGCCGCATCCACACCTTGGGAAACGACTGCATCAAAAACTTCACCTTCAGAGCAAGCTGAACCTAAAATCAAACCTTCACGATGGGCATCTAAAACCGTTCTCGGAATCCGTGGTACCCCTTCAAAGTACTTGGTATTGGATAAAGAAACCAGCTTAAAGATATTTTTTAGACCTACCTGATTCTTGACATAAATAGTCGCATGCTTGATTCGAGCTTTTTTATAAGAGTCTGGACTAATCAAATCAATGTTGAGTCTAGCTAAATCGGTCACACCATGTTTTTCTGCCACCTCTTTGATAAAGATGAAAAGCAGTCGACCTGTAGCTTCCGCATCGTAATTGGCCATGTGGTGATGTTCCAGAGACACACCAAAACGCTTGGTCAAAGGGCCCAAACCATGACGTTTATACTCAGGATAGAGATTTCTAGCAAACTCCAGCGTATCAATAACTGGCTGACTAATCTTTGGAAGACCATGACGCTCATAGTTGGCATTCATAAAGCCAACGTCAAAGGTTGCATTGTGAGCAACTAAGACTGTATCCTTGCAAAACTCTTGAAATTCTTGCAGAACTTGTTCAAGTGGTTTAGCATTTTTGACATGATCATCTGTAATACCAGTCAACTCCGTGGTAAAGGCTGACAAAGGATGCCCAGGATTGATAAATTCATCAAATTCAGCAATGACATTCCCCTTATACATCTTAGAGGCCGCAACCTGAATCAAGTCATTGTAGATGGCTGATAGTCCCGTCGTTTCCACGTCAAAAACCACATAGGTCGCTTCTGATAAGTCCATCTCCACTTCGTTATAAACGATAGGAACACGGTCCTCAACGATATTGGCTTCCATTCCATAAATCAGCTGAATTCCCGCTTTTTTGGCCGCCTTATAGCCGTGTGGGAAGGACTGGACATTCCCGTGGTCCGTGATGGCAACAGCCTTGTGTCCCCACTTAGCAGCTGTCGCAACGATTTCTTCAACCTCTGGCAGAGCATCCATGGTCGACATGTTAGTATGAGCATGAAACTCAACCCGGCGCTCACCTTCTGGCATTAAATCTTTCCGCTCATAGTGAACAACTTCCTGCACATCCTGCACATTCATAGTCAAATCACGTGTGAAGTTATTCATCTCCACATTTCCACGCACTCGGAGCCAAGAATTCTTCTTGATGAGGTCAAATTTCTGAGCCTCTTCCTCATTTTTAACCCACTTTTGCATAGAAAAACTTGAAGTGTAGTCCGTCATTTTAAAGTTGATTAAAACACGACCCGTTCTGGTCACTTTTTGCTCTACATCGAAAACAACCCCTTCAAAGACCAAACGATTTTCCTCAGTTGTCACTTCGATCATAGGAGTAATCTCCGCCTTATCCAGCTTCGGTTTAGCTGCAGCTTTTTTGGCTTGAAAATCAAAGGCTGGTTTCTCTTCTGCTGGAGGAGGTGCCATCTGTTCCAGTTGCTCCATCGCACGGAGCGCTTCCTCATTGGCAGCTTGAACAATCTGCTCATTTTCAGCATGAAAGGCTTCTTCCTGCTCTTGAGTCAGCACATCATTTTTCTCTACTTGACAGTTAAAAGTTGGAAAGCCAAATTTTTCAAGTTGTTTAGCTAAATTAGGAAGGTGATTTT
>NZ_CAJZDT010000062.1:0-10643 GCF_915066115.1 uncultured Streptococcus sp.
GTATATATATGTCATTTTGTAATATTTTATTAACAAAAAAACCTCTACCACATAAATGATAAAGAGTTTTCTGCTTATTAATTTTTTTCAAAACATCTAAGACATCGCTTCTTTTCTTGACGTGCTAGGCTTTCACATCTAATGTCTCAGCTGCGATTGTATTGTCCTCAATATCGTCTAGACAGACACAATTTCTAGGTTCTAACTGCTACTGATCAAGAATCTCCTTAAACATTGCCCATATCCAGTATTATATCAATCAGTCCGACTCCATACTTATGTGTGATTTTCTATTTGTATTATACCTTCATATTCACCTTACAAATCCTTTTGGTAATAATGTCTTTGCCCAATGTAGGGATAGTCTTGTAAAGTAAAGACTTCCTTGTAGCCATGCCTTTTATAAAAATCAGGAGCTTGAAACTGGTAAGTATTTACAAAAGCAAAACGACAGTTTCGATTCTTAGCTTCAGTTTCTGCTTGCTGCAATAGTTTTGAACCGATTCCTTGCCCTCGCAGTTCCTCTTTTACAAACAAATACTCAATTTCCAACCAATTTCCAAAAGTCTCTGCTATCAAACCTGCCAGGAGATTGCCCTTTTCATCTTCGACATAAAGATTAAGTGGCTCACTTTCAGCTTCTTCTCTTTTTGAACGGTTATAAACACGAATCAGATTCCCTATTTCTTGTGATTTATGGGATTCCTTATTTTCCAATCTAAAGTACATCTAAATCTCCTCAAATACTGTTACAGCTTGATTATAGTCTTATTTCAATAGACTGTCAAACTAGCAAAAACCCACCAACCTGAGTTGATGAGTTCTTAATCTATTTTCTAAATTTCCACTGGCTATAAATCCCGAAACCGATAATCCAGATAGCTGAGCCGATTGCTCCGACAAATGTAGATTCTTGTAAAAAGAGGGTTACAAAGACAAAGGCAAAGAAGAGCATGGTTAAAGGATTTAGGAAACGATAATGGGGCATGAGATAGCCATCCGCCATAAAGTCTGGTGACTTGCGGTATTTAAGGTGAGCCACCATAATCAAGATATAAATGGCGATATAGACACCTGATGATGATGCCGTAATCAAGGCAAAGGCATCCGAAACACCTGGCAAGATATTGATAAAGGCTGCTAGGGCAATCAAAATCGCTGAGGCGATGATGGCATTTTGTGGCACATTGTGGCGAGAAAGGGTATCTGCCTTGATCGCTTTTAGGAAGCGATTTGGCGAATCATGAGCAATCTGGTACAAATGGCGACCTGTTGAATAAAGGGTTGAGTTAAGAGCAGATGCTGCTGAGGTCAAAACGACGAAGTTAATCAAGGCTGCCGCCCACTTGATACCTGCCAATTCAAATACTGTTACAAAAGGAGAATCAGCCGATGCAAGTTCACGCCACGGAATGATAGCCATGATGGCTAAGAGGGCACCACCGTAGAAAAAGGCGATACGCAAAGGAATTTCCTTAACGGCTTTTGGCAAGACCTGACGTGGATTTTTGGTTTCAGAAGTTGTTACCCCGATAAACTCAATCATGAGGTAGGCAAAGAAAACCATCTGGAAAGCCATAACAAAGTTCACTCCACCATTTGGGAAGAGGGAGAAATTGTCAGCAATATTGGCTAAACTTGCTACTCCATGAGGTGTCTTAAAGCCTGTCAAGACCATAAAGACCCCTGTGGCAATCATGGCTAAAATAGCCACAATCTTAACCATAGCAAACCAAAACTCAACTTCCCCAAAGAGTTTAACCGCAATCAGATTGACTAAAGCTAGAATGGTCAAAAATCCAATCTCAATCATCCAACTTGGCCAGCTAGGGAACCAAAACTGAACGTAGTGAGAGATAGCAGTGATTTCCGCCATACCGATAAAGACAACGGATAGCCAGTAAGACCAAACAGAGAAATACCCCCAGCCCTTACCCAAATGGCGCGTGATAAAGTTGATAAAGGTATGTTGCTCAGGATCCTGATAGAGCATTTCCCCAACTGCACGCATCATGAGGAACATAAAGGCTCCAGTAATCATATAAATCAGTACAATGGAAGGACCTGTTAAGCTGATAGAGCGACCTGCTCCCAAAAAGAGTCCTGTTCCAATTGTTCCCGCAATGGCCATAACCTGCACGTGACGATTGGTCAGACCACGCTCCATCTTATTTTTTTTCTTCTTTGAACTCATATCGTCTCCAATTCAATTTAAAATGGAAAAAGGAGTGAGTGAAGCGCACAGCCTCCCCACTCCTTTTTTTGTCTTTAGGCTGTTTTTTCAACCTTTAAGATTTTTACATCATAGCTACCAACAGGTGTTTCAATGGTTGCTGTATCACCTGTTTTCTTGCCAATCAAGGCTTGTCCAATTGGGCTTTCATTTGAAACCTTACCTGCAAAGGCATCCGCACCAGCTGAACCTACGATAATATAAACTTCTTCTTCGTCCTCACCAATTTCTTGGATAGTGACTGTTTTACCAATCGCTACTTCGTCTTGGGCAACTGAGTCACTATTGACGATTTCAGCATAACGGATTTTTGTTTCCAAGCTAGAAATTTGTCCTTCGACAAAGGCTTGTTCATCCTTAGCTGCTTCGTATTCACTGTTTTCAGAAAGGTCACCGTATGAACGGGCAATCTTAATGCGTTCTACCACTTCTGGTCGGCGAACCAATTTCAATTCTTCTAATTCTTTTTCAAGTTTTTCCTTTTCCGCAAGGGTCATAGGATATGTTTTTTCTGCCATTTTTCTCAACTTTCTTTCGATAGTATTGAATCTCTATCTGAGATTCTCATTTTTGTAGTCTTAGTTTGAACTACTATTTTGAGTAAGCTTGCTATTGACGTGTTCAGCTACATTACGATCATGCTCTTCCTGTGTCACTGCGTAATAGACTTTACCATCTGTAACATTGGCTACAAAGTAAAGGTTCTCACTCTTAGTTTGGTTGATACTTGCTTCAATCGCGTCCTGACTTGGACTATCTACTGGACCAGGCATCAAACCAGGTTTTGTATAAACATTGTATGGTGAATTAATCGATGTATCAATTCCAGCATCATCTGCTAGGCTAATATTTTGACCAAGCTTCCCTTGGGCATACAAGATTGCAATATTGCTTTGAAGTGGCATACCTAGGTTCAAGCGATTGTAGAAAACACCTGCAATCAACTTACGATCTTCAGTCTTAGCACCTTCTTTTTCAACAAGAGAAGCAATGGTTAGCAATTCATTGACTGTCAAGTTTTTAGACTTAATTGCACTATAGTGTGGAGTCAAGGTCTTATCCATAGCAGCCAACATCTCATCAATCAAGCTTTCAATAGTTGTGCTTTCCTTGATAGAATAGGTAGCTGGGAAAAGATAACCTTCCAAACGGTAACGAGCTCCACTTTCTTTTGTCGGCAAGCTTTCGAGTAGGTTTGGATATTTAGCAGCTTCTTGACTGATAAAGTTGTCATCTTGAACCTTAGCCAAGAAAGCATCCGCAGTCAAAGGCTCTTTAAATTCACCTTGTAGTTGGCCTACAGCTTGGGCGATTTGCTCAATTGTATATCCCTCTGGAATGGTCAAATCTGCAAGTGATGGTTCTTGAGGTTCAGCTGTACCACCTTTTTGTAGTTCTTTGATGATATCCTCTGTACTCATGCTCTTTTGCAAATTATAATATCCAGCCTTCAAATCTGAATAATTCTTATATTTAGCATAAAAAGCAAAAATCACTCCGTGTTTAATCACACCAGAATGTTCAAGTGCTGAGCCAATCTCTTGGACATTGGCTCCTTCTGGGATTTGAACCGTTACATATTCCTTAGAATTTGCATCAACTGGTAATAAAGATGATTGAACATACTGGTAACCGAAGTAACCACCTGCCGAAATCAAGGAAAGGAAAATCAATAGAGAAATGAAGAAAGCCTTCAAATGTGATTTTTTCTTCTTAACTGGTTTAACTGTCTCACGGCGACTACGTCTAGGAACTGAACCTAGGCTATCTGCCGATTCAGCTGACTCAGATAGCTCATTATCCACTGCAGGAGTACTAACTTCTTCCTGTTGTCTACTTGTTTTATACGACACCGCAACCTTTGTTGGAATCTCGTTAAATTCTTTATCTTCGTTAAGTTTTACAGGTTCTACTTTTGGTTGAACTGGCTCGAAAATAGGTTCTACTGGTTCAACTACAGGTTCAACAACCGCTTCAATTTTAGATTCTGCAACTTCTTCATTTGTTGCAATTTCATCCGAAATATCATTTGAACGTGACGGAACACTAGGAGCATTCTTTAATATTTGATCCACAACAGAAAGAGAATTAGCCATCAACTCTTCTGCTGAAGGTTCATGTTCCTGAGTTGAAGGAACTACTGAATCTTCTTGAGATGAAGGAGTTTCAAAACTTGTAATCTCGTTTTCTTGCTCACTTCTATCTTGTTTTTTTACTCTCTCTAAATCACGTAAAATTTGCTCTTTAAAGCTTAATTTTTCGTCTTCTCTTGTTTTTTCACTCAAAAGTTTATCCTCCTCGTTGACAATCCATAATATTATATCTTAAAAACGAAAGAAAAGCAACCTAGCATGCTTTTCTAACTTATTTTTTAGCATCCCAGACCATATCATACCATGTTTCTCCTGCAAAGGTTGATTGGGACTGGCCTTCATTGACAAATCCGTGTTTTTCATAGTAGGCGATGAGATAGTCATGACAGGTTAGGTTAATGCCTTCTCTCTCATCTTCAAGAGCAACTTCTTTCAAGGCTGTTAGCAATTTCTGACCCAGTCCAAGACCCTGTACTTCCTTGGCAATAGAGAGACAGGTCACAGAGATATAGCCACCAGTCTCATGACTATAGTCTTTTATTTCTTCTGTAAAAGACTGGTCTTGTAGATAGCGGTGAGGGACAACTGGCCCTTCGATATAACCAATAATCTTACCTTCTTTTTCCGCAACCAGAAAAGAGGTCTGAATTTCTCGCAAATGTGCCTCAAAGACAGATCGAGGAATGGCTTCTTCGACTGAAAAATTCTCTAGTTCAATCTCGACAATCCGATCCAAATCTTCTAATCTTGCTTTCCTAATTTCCATTGTGCCTCCAGATAAAAGGGATTAAACCAAATCATACTATAACCCTGGCTAGTTGCATAAAGGGAAGTTTCTTCATCAATAAAACCGTTCATTTCAAAATAGTAAAGCAGCTCATCAGGACTCTCCAAACGAATCCCCTTGTACTCCAGCTCAACTGCCACCTCTTTCAAGGCTGCAAGAAGAAGTGTTCCCAAGCCCTGTCTCTGATGGTCAGACTCAATGACTAAAGAATGTACTTTTAGACATTGCGGATTGTCTGGCTGAGGACCGCTTAGAATATAGCCTAACAGTTGATTTTCATCCCTAGCTAGAAGAAAGGTATCCGCAGACTTACGGATACTTTCTTCTAAAATATGGGAAGGTTGCTGCTTTTCAGCTGGAAAAGATGAAGCCTGAAGTGCCTCCATCTCAGCCAAATCAGCATCACTTGCCTGAATGATCTTAATTGGAATTTCCATAAGAATATCCTACTGAACATTGCTTGTCAAGTTAGACAAGAGACGTTCAAATGAATATTCATAGGTTTGGATATCTCCTGCTCCCATAAAGACATAGACAGCATTGTCATGGTCAAGGAGTGGAGAAACATTTTCAACAGTGATGACTTGGTGTTTTTTGTTGATTTTTTGGGCTAGGTCTTCTACCTTAACATCACCATGATCTACTTCACGAGCTGACCCATAAATTTGCGCTAGGTAAACAGCATCCGCTTGGTTCAAAGCGTGAGCAAATTCGTCCAACAAGGCGATGGTTCTTGTAAAAGTATGCGGTTGGAAGACTGCTACAATTTCCTTGCTTGGGTATTTCTGACGAGCCGCATCCAAGGTCGCAATAATTTCTGTTGGATGGTGGGCAAAGTCATCGATAATCACTGTGTCATTGACAATTTTCTCAGTGAAACGACGCTTAACACCGGCAAATGTTTTCAAGTGCTCACGCACCAAGTTCAAATCAAATCCTGCTGTGTAAAGAAGACCAATAACAGCTGTCGCATTCATGATATTGTGACGACCAAAGGTTGGGATGTGGAATTGACCCAATTCTTGTCCACGGAAGTGAACGGTGAAGGTTGAACCAGTTGTTGAACGAAGAAGCTCACTAGCTACAAAGTCATTACCTGCTGCTTCAAAACCATAATAATAAATTGGTGCATCAGACGTAATTTTACGCAATTCTGCATCTTCACCATAGACAAAAAGACCCTTGGTAATTTGTTTGGCATAGTCGTTAAAGGCATTGAAAACATCCTCGAGACTTGTGAAATAGTCTGGATGGTCAAAGTCAATGTTGGTAATAATAGAGTATTCTGGGTGGTAAGGCATAAAGTGGCGTTCATATTCGTCAGATTCAAAGACAAAATATTTGGCATTGGCCGAACCACGACCTGTCCCATCCCCGATCAAGAAGCTAGTGTCTGTGATGTGAGACAAGACATGAGACAACATACCTGTCGTTGAAGTTTTTCCATGCGCTCCAGCTACTCCCATGCTAACAAAGTCACGCATAAAGCTACCTAGAAATTCATGGTAACGTTTGTAGCTGATACCATTTTGGTCTGCATAGGCAATTTCGACGTTGTTATCTGGACGAAAGGCATTTCCAGCGATAATTTCCATATCACCGTCTAGGTTCTTTTCATCAAAAGGAAGAATAGTAATTCCTGCCTGCTCAAGACCACGTTGAGTAAAGTAGTACTTTTCAACATCTGATCCTTGAACCTTGTGCCCCATTTGGTGCAACATCAAGGCCAAGGCACTCATCCCTGATCCCTTAATTCCGATAAAATGATATGTCTTTGGCATGTTTTCTCCCCTATTCTGTAATTCTGGTCAGATTTAACTCTTGGGCAACCCGACGTTCTTGTTCTGTTTGTTTACTTTTTTTATTGTAGATTTGGCTCTTCTTTAGAAAATCATAGTTGTTTTTCTTTGGAGCAGGTGCTGACACTTCTTCATTCTTGGTAGGGATAGAATGAACTTCTTCCGCCAAGATATAATGAGACTGGGTCAATTTTTGGCTATATTTGACAAATTCACCAGGATTTTCCTTTTGGAAAGGAGCTGTCGGTTGGTTACCCTGTCTAAGAAGGCCTGATTTAGAATGACGTCTCGCACGGCTGAAATCCTGAGTTAGATAGTTAGCAGAGCGTTTCTTTTTCAAGTCCGCACGCGCTTCTTCACGCGCCACCTCCGCATAGCTCTTTCCTTCTTTTTTAACTCCTAAACCAGCCTTCTTAGGTTTCTCTACTGGCTTTTCAATCGGTTTGACTGGTTTTTCTTCAGTAATAGGGGCCCACTCCAGATAATTCTTATCACGGTATTCTCCCTTGATATTACTGATAAAGTCAGATTCATCATAGAGGTCCATAACCGGCATCTCAGTCAGCATGACCTCATCATCTGAGACCAATGGAAATCGTTCTTCTCTCATTTCCTATTTCCTTTCAACACTTCATTATAGCGTATTGTCTTGATTTTTCAAGTGCTGGCTTCAGAAATTCCCAAAATTTCTCTAATTTCTGCTAGGGTCAGACTGCCACGTGACTCTGTGCCGTCCAATACTTGTGACACCAGATGTTTCTTCTGTTCTTGAAGTTCCTGAATTTTTTCTTCAATGGTTCCCTTGGTCACCAAGCGATAGACCTCAACCGTTTCTTCCTGACCCATCCGATGGGCACGGCCAATGGCTTCTGCGTCCCGCGCACGCATATCCCCAATGATTCCACCAAAGATCCACTAAAATAACCGTATTTGCACCAGTTAGATTGAGACCGACACCGCCGGCCTTGAGGGAAATCAGAAAGGCATCTCTCTCCCCTTGGTTAAATGCCTTAGTCATGTCTTGTCTATCCTTGGCTGGTGTTGACCCTGTAATTTTAAAGGAAGTCAAGCCCAAGTCTGGTAGTTCTTGTTCAATTTTCTCCAACATTCCCTTGAACTGCGAGAAAATCAAGACACGGTGTCCACCGTCTGCCACCTGTACCAGCAGATCTCGTAGACTATCCAGTTTACCACTGGCACCCTGATAATCCTCCATAAAGAGGGCAGGGGTGTCACAGATTTGACGCAAGCGCATCAGACCAGACAAGATTTCCACTCGACTTCGTTGGAATTCCTGGTCTGACACTTGAGCCAGTCGTTCCCGCATCTGTTGTAACTGGGCTAGATAGATAGCCTTTTGCTGGTCTTCCAGTTCATTCTTATAAACGACTTCTATCAAATCTGGCAATTCAGTCAGAACTTCTTCTTTCTTGCGTCGCATAACGAAAGGCTTGATAAACTGAGCTACTCGCTCAGCTGGCAATTTCATAAATTCTTTCTTGCTTGGCAAGAGTCCTGGCATAACAATTTGGAAAATAGACCACAACTCACCCAGATGATTTTCAATAGGAGTTCCTGACAAGGCAAAGACCGACGGTACTACAAACTGTCTCAAGGTCTGGGAAATCTTGGTCTGGGCATTTTTCATAACCTGAGCTTCATCTAAGAAAAGGAAATCAAAAGCCATCCCCTGATAAAGCTCACTGTCCTGACGGAAGGTGGCATAGCTCGTCACATAGATTTGATGGCTTTCAGCAAGAATCTCTTCACGACTTGCTTTCAAACCATGAACAACAGCTACATCCAACTGTGGGGCAAATTTCTGAAACTCATCCGCCCAGTTGTAAATCAAACCTGACGGAGCTAAAATCAAAACCCGACTTTCTTTTGTCACCTGACTGGTCAAAAAAGCAATGGTCTGAAGGGTTTTACCAAGTCCCATATCATCAGCCAAAATCCCACCAAAACCATAATGGTGGAGCATTTGCAGCCAGCCGATTCCCTTTTCCTGATAATCTCGTAAATCAGCCTGAACCTGAGTTGCTTGTCGTGGGAAGTCCTCTGGATGCGTTAAATCCTGGGCCAAATTCTGGAATTCTTGTGAAAAAGAAACACGGTCACGCCCTTCAAAGAGATGAGCTAAACTATAGGCCAAGGATTTTCGAGCCTGCAAGGTCCCATCTTTTAATTCAAACTGTCCTAGTTCCTGTAGATTTTGGCGAATTTTCTTGGTTTCGTCATCGAAAAAGTAGACTTGATTGGAGGAATCAATGTAAAAATCTTGGTTGGCAACCAAGGCCTGCATGGCTTGGTCAATTTCCTCTTGGGCAATATCTTGAAAATCAAACTGGATTTCCAAGAGACCTCCCTTAGAAGCAATCTGCACTTGAGGACTCGCTAGGCTATAAAGTTCTTCTAGCTTGTCTGATAGGTCAACATGCCCGAGTTTTTCAAATATTGGAATGATTTCATGGAAGAAATGATAGACAGACTCCACTTTTAAGGCCTGACGCCAAGATTGAAAATCTGCTTCAAAGCCCGCAGCCAGACAAACTTGGAAAATTTTTTCTTCTAAGTTAGCATCACTCGAAAATGGCAATTCTTCCAGCTCTTGTCGGCTAGAGACCTGGCTGTCTCCATAATCAAACTGAATTTCTAGACGAATCCGGTTATCCTCTTCCCTGTCAAAGTAAAAATAGGGAGCAAAAGTTTTGATTTGTAAGCGTTCTGGAGCTGAAATAGTGCCCATCTGGCTAAAAAGAGTTAAACAAGAAGCCAATTTATCGCGGTCACTGCTATCAAATTGCAGATATTTCTTTCCATGTTGATCCACAGACAGCGCTTTGATTTCTTTGAGAAGACGCATCTGCTGGTCTGTTAGAAAATAAACCTGTCCTTTATGGAATAGCACAGCACCCTGATAAAAGACATTGACCCTTGGACTCTCACTGATTTCCATTTCAAAATAGTCCGAGTATTCTGTTACTGTAAAGGTAAAGAGATTGGCATCAGCATGCATATCCTGAAAAAGCAGAGTCTGATAACTATCCACTTGGTGGGCAAATTGAAAATGAGGCAAGGTCATCAGTAAATTCACACCCTGCTCAAAAAAGGTCAGAGGGAAAAAGAGGTGTCGGCCTTGGTTTTGGAAAAAGAGGTCTGAAGTCAGTCCTTCCTCTATTAGTCCGCGCAAGAAAGTCAGAAGTTCTTGGCTAGCTTCATCAAAGGCTTCCAAAGACAGAGACTCCTCATAAGTTTTACCAATCATATAAGGTTTTCTCTGCTCGACAACCCTTAAAAAGAGTGGAATGTCCCGAATGACATAGTATTTTTGGCTATTGATTTGCCCGATTCTAAGGGTCCACAAGATATGATTGGTTCCTGCTTCCACTTGCCCCACAGCCGATAATTCATAGGCACGTTCTGCTTTTGGAGGCAAGATTCGGTCCAAAAATTTTCCACCCAAGGTCACCTTGGTTTCAACGGCCTCTTTTTCTTCATGACCTTCTTCCAGACTCTGCAAGATTTCCTGACCACGCTCATCATTTTTTAGAAAATGCTCCAGCGCCGCCAAGTGCACACAGTAGCCCCTCTTTTGGAAAAAATCGCAGGCACAAAAAACCAAATCATCCTCTAAACTATAGCGCAGTTCTTCTTCTGCAACGCGAGTGTAGAGCCGATTGTTCTTTTCCTTGATGATGTCAACCTTACCAGTTTCATAAAGCGCAACG
>NZ_CAJZDT010000063.1:0-10537 GCF_915066115.1 uncultured Streptococcus sp.
GACTTGACAAAATGATTTTGCAAAAAGAGGGGGGGCTAAAAATTTTCATTTTTCATTTTTGAAAAAATTTAAAAAATTTTTTTCTTTTTTTTCTGCCAATACAATCCTTGGTTGATTACTCTATCATTCACTCTATCATGAAACGTATTGTGTTTCTTATTCGTCAATGGCAAGCAATTCCATTCAACAAATTCAAGTTCAGGATATTCAGACACAGGAAAGATATGATGTACCATTTCAGCTTGAACAGAAATTCCGTAACGCAAACTTTCTTGGCAAAGATAATCATGCTTACGCATTATCCTATCACGGAACTTCTCCCACTTCTTAGATTTCAAGGATGGTCTGATAGGTTTGTTATACATCTCAAACCTCCTTTCTCAATGCCAAAAGGGACAGGCCTTTGACCTATCCCCTCCTCATACAAGAAATCTATGCTACCATAATAAACCTTTTTTTGTGAGACTTCAAGATGCCTTTTGTCTCATTTTATTTTGTTTATAAAATCATAGGCCAATACAAAAACAAATACGAGTGGTAAGAAAAGAAATATCAATCCGTTCTCAACTAACTTTAATACATCACTTTTCCCCCAATCAAAAATAACGACTAAAAAAATTAAGGTTAAAAAATAGACAACTAGATATCCTAAAAATAATCCCAATGTTTCATCCTCCAACTATACCAATTTTATCCCTCACCTTCACATATCTTATATTTTGTTAAACTCACTCTAAATCTCAAACCCTTACTAATCATAGGTTTTAAAGAGTTTCATTTTTTCACTTTATGCTTAACTCATTATGTGAAAGTAATATCTAAAAAAATTAAATGACAAAGTTCCGTAGTGCGTCATCAAGCTCTGCTTGCTCTATCCCTATGTATCTCAGAGTGATTGCAGGTGATGAGTGATTGAACATTTTCTGCAATGTCCCTACGTCCTTTGTCTTGTTGTAATATTTATAACCAAACGTTTTTCGCATTGTATGTGTTCCAACATTATCAATGCCAAGTTCTTCAGCAGCCTCATGAATAATTTGATAGGCTCTCTCACGAGTGATTGCTTTATTTTTCCCTTGCCTACTCTTGAATAAGAAATGATGAAATGGTTTGTCTTCGACATATCTTCTCATTTCTTTCTTGAGTTCTTTTGTCATCCGTCTTGTTATCTGCTTGCCAGTCTTCCGTTCTCTCAGCTTGATGTGCCATCCCTGTACATCTTTAACTTTCAAGGTAAGTATATCTCCGACTCGCAAACCAGTATTCAGACCTGTGATGAATAGCATATAATACATCTCATTCCACTCTCTGAGATAATCTTTCATTGCCTGAATGTCGTCATTATCTTTTATCGGTGATACAAATTCCATATTCTACCTCCTTTCCCAAAACAAAAAGCCAGCATTTGCTGACTCTTGACGATACTTCTGTTGGACAACTTTTCTGACTAGAATTAAGGATGACTCCTAAAGTGTGATGTGTGTTTTTGTTTCAGAAGTTCATGCTATCATAATAACCCTTTTTTTGTGAGACTTCAAGATGTCTTTTGTCTCATGTTTATTTATAGCTCACCTTTCAAAATAGCGTACTGCTCTAGGATAATCCTTCTACGTCGATAGATTGTAGCTTTGCTCATGAATTTCTGTTCTGCTATTTCTTCCCATCTCAGTTGAGGATATCTCCAGCGCAGATTAAAGATTTCCTTATCCTCATCAACTAGATTGATCAGGAGTTTGTTAATAATCCCTTTGAATCCTTCGAGAAATTTTAAGGTTGGATCATCCGCTATTCTGATTGCAATTGTTTCGGTAGGTTTGCTTATTCCTACGCTGGGCCCACTTTGAGAATCTGGATTTCGAGTTTCTAGTTCTAGCCTTCTCAAATCTATTGTCCGTTGAATGTTTTGAAATTTGAAAAGTTCTCTGTCTAATGTTTTGAGGTCTTCGTCGCTTAATTTCTTCAATTCCTACCCCCTTGATATCTTCGTGACTGCTTCCACTTGATAAGCTTGCCATCGTTATTATTGTTAAAATAATCTGTCAATCTTGCTGTTGGACTTTCTTTATAGACCACTTTTTCAACTACCTGGATTGCAGGCATCATTTCATCATCTATCCACCCAACAAGCCAAGCAGGATTTACATCATAGGTTTTAGCAATCATTTCAATTTGTTTGATTGAAGGATATCCACCTCTCTCATACAAATGGATTGTATTTTGAGAGACACCTGTATCTCTGGCCATATCTTTGACAGAGATACCTAGGTCCTCTCTAAGCTCTTTTAATCTTAGCTGCATCTTACTCTCCATTTTCTAGTATTAGCTTTTATGATTCTAGCCTGCTCTTGCATCTGCTTCCATTCATAATCCATGATAATTTCAAGTTGATTATTACAAAGACCTTTTAAGAAATCATTTTGAGCTTCTAGTTTCTCGATATCCTTATAGGCCCTTTTATACAGTTCATCTTCCAAAAATCTAATGCGCTCTGCCATTGCTTCTTGAATAATGATGTAAGTTGGTTTCTTGTACTTTGCCATCACAATATTACCTCATCTCCTATTTTAAGAGATTCATAGTTTGTTTGAGTAACTACGAATATTCCGTAATTTTGCAATGTAACAGTGTACATGTCACCAATCTTCTCCTTTTGTGATATTCTGCCTTTGATTTCTGCTCCTTGATTGTCAGCTTTATAAACGACAATCGGACGCTTTGCTTCTAGTTTTTTTATGTGGATACTCTGCCAAATATTTAATCCAGCAGACAATAAAATCCAGATTGCGATAAAACGTTTCATTCTGTGACCTCCTCAACTTCAAGTAATGGATTATTAAACACTTCACCAAAACCGGATTCCTCTAGTTCTTTTCGGGTGTGAAATGCACGAATATCTTTCATATCACAACCGCTATCCATGAACCATTCATTTCTTGGTGCATAGTAATTCAAGAATGCGTTATCTTCTTCAACTCCTTTAATTCTAACTGTATACCGCTTCTCCTTCTTAACCTTGTAGCCTAATATCCAAGCTAGTGCGAAAAGTTCGGAGTTGTCCCAATACCATTCTGCAACTCTGTCAGACATACTTGCGTCTATTGAATAGGACAATGTATACCCCAGTTTTTTCTGTTCTGTTATAAAATCCGCCACAAACTGCGGAATTACTGGTATATTCAATTCTTGCCGAATCTTATCAGCATCCTTCAATTGATTACCAACCCATGCTCCCTCAAGTTTGCCTTGCTCGTAACCACTGCGATATTTCATTGAACCGTAGTCGTCCCCTAATTCTTTAAGAATGTCATTAAGCCATCTGGTTTGAGTTGTTGGATCAAACCCTCTAATTCGACGAACGACATCTTTTAATTTGAACGGCAACGGTTCTGGTTCGTCTAAAGACCGTAAGTCTTTCAAAACCAAATCAACCGAGGTCAATTTCTTCTTGCTAGCTTTAAATTTTTCATAGCGTTCAATTAGTCCCTGTATGTTCATTCTCTATCTCCTTCGATTTCTAAAACGGCATCCTGTATAAAAGTATTGCCAATTCCATAGTGTTTGTATTCCTTAGCTGTCACTTCAAATCTTTCTTCAACTCGCTTATTCCCTGCATAACCTGAAACGACTAGAATATATCTTCTTTGGGTTCTTGTTGGTACAAGTACTGAACTTTTCCCAGACACCACGGGTATGAATGTGGTGTGAGGTTCATCAATGTACTTATCTACTACTGTCCCACTCGAAATCTGGTGACATGCTACGAGGAAGGATGCGAATAAAACAACACATAGGATTTTAAAATATCTCATTCCTTCTCCTCCAAAAGCTCTGGATTTTCATAGACGTTTCCGATGATTTCTCTTGAATTAGCCACATTACACAATCGTTCAAAATTGTTGTATCTAATCAAGCTGTTTACAAACATTCCTAAATCTTCTCTATATTCGATAATTCCATTTAACAAACCATCTTTTGTACCAAAAACATCTTTCTCGTATATCTCCCGTAAATTTTTGTCAAACATCCCTGTGAAACGTCCTACTGATTCTATATTTACAGGACACCAAGAACCTATAGTAATGTATTGTTCGTTAGCTTCTACCACTTCGTTGATAATAAATGCTCTTCCTCTATCTTCAATTAAATGTCCGTATTGCCATTCTCCTTTGCTATTTTCGTCAATGGATAACCCTCTAAATTTTGGTATCATCTTGCACCTCTTATAATTCTCATAAATTTCGGCATTTCACCGTGATATTCTTCAAGAAGAAAAAATTTTCTGCAGCACTCAGCGTAGTCATAGGTTTTATTAACCTTTAATTTTTGCTTGAGTGTTTTCTTAAATTTCTTCGGACATACAGCAAATTGAACTTTATCATCGACAACTAGCCAGGCTATAAAATATCTATACGAATAATTATAGTGTTTTCGTTTTTGTCTAAGGTTCATCCTTCCACCTCCTACGCTGATTTTTGTACTAATTTCGTTTGCTTCATCCATTCTTTGGCTATATCCCAGACTTCAGCTGGTACATCTTGGTTATATTTGCCACGAAATTGGGCTATTTTCCCCTGTCTTACTTCGAGTGTGTACAGAGGTGTTTTAGGTTGGTTTGATAAACGGACAAACACTATTAAGGTATTACCTTTAAAATGCTTGTCTGTGTATGAGCTTACGCAGTGATGTAGCTTCTTGCCCTCATAGATAAGCTCGGCCACTTTTCTAGGGACATGGAATGCGTATCCCTGGATGGTCTTATCCATTCCTTCTCTGAGTTTAAATTCAGCTTCAAGTTGCTTGCGTTTCTTCTTATCTTCCAGTTTTTGTTTTTCTTCGACGAATTGATTGTATAATCCGACTGTGTGATTGTGCATTGCCGTAAAATCCTTTGGTACAAGCATAGCATCACCTTCAGGCTCAATGCCCATTTCTCGTAGCATCTTGAGATAGTCAAGGTATTCATTGAAGTCAATATGATTCTTGATAACCCAATTCTGAAACTTATTGATCCCGATACCTTTCGGTATATGCTTGATATCGTGGTAAGTCAGATAAGACTCAATGCCAGGCACTAGTTGGCCGTTCCGTTCTTTTAATCGACGGCTCAATTCAAATTCATTGAAACTACGATTCGAGTTCTTAAAGAATTGTTTGTTCTTTTGCAGCCATCTGCGGTTCAAGGTTCGCATATCTACATTTCTTGTAAATCCAATTCTGTAATCTGGATACATGATTTCGTTGGCTAATCTATAAGCATGAATTTTCTGAGCAAATTCAATTTCAAACTTATATTTGTAAAGCCGTTCAATTTCCCAGTAGTAAATATTCCCGAACTTCAAATATTTGAGTTCAGATACCTTTTTAAGTTTTTCAACCCAATTGTTTGGATAGAATATATTACCTGTATAATATCCTCCGCTAAAGAAATTAGCGAAAAGATACGGATAAAATTGTCCGTTGTAATCTTGGCCAATCTTCACATGTTTGTCATTTTCGAATCGCTCCAAATTTGTAAAATGCCAATCGATAAATTGTTTTCCTTCAACCAACTTCGACCTGAATTCATAAGATTGTATTTCGATACGTTTCGAAGTGCTGAGAATGATAGAGAAAAAGTAAGTCTTGTCATAAAAAGTGAGCCGTGACGACTTTGTCAGTCGCTTTTCAATACAATGACCAAGGTTCAAATCTGAAGCAATTATGGTCTTGTCCTTATTGGTCCATTTATACGTTGTGATTTGCGAATAGCACCAGTTCCAGAAGTTTGCAGGTGGTTTCAATCGTCTATCGGCTTCTCGCTTGCATTGTTCATGTTTCATTCATCCAAGAAATCGAAAATGCTCATTTGCTTTTCGACTACTCCTTTCTCTTTCTTAATTTTAGGTTTCATGATGATATCATCATCTGGACCAGCGCCTTTCCTAATTTTGGCGACATCAACCTTTTCTTCAGGAGAAGCCTGAGATTTGTCTTCCTTTTTCTTCTTGACGGGCTCAACAGGCACCTGCTGGATGTTAGATACTTGTGAATTTGAGATAAAGTACTCTCTAACCCATCTGAAGACAGTAGCATCATCGATACAAGCGACTCCGTTTTCAGCAAATTTACGAGCTTTTTCTTTAGCATGGCTTAAAGCACACTTCAGAGAGTATCGCTCTTTTAAGATTCCTTTAAATAATTCCTCATCCTCCTGATCGCATATCCAGTTATGAACACGGTCAAGTGCGGTATCATGTGGTTGATTTAATTCCTCCAGCAACTTAGCCAGAGCTTTTTCTTTAATGTCATTCATATTATTTTCCAAAAAATACGACTGCCTCTGTGTGTGAGTTTGGCTAAATACGGGCAGTCGCTCGTCCAGGTCACACGACCGATTGACGCATATTCTAGCTCGCTTTTAACGTGGTTCTCGGCACGTTGATTTTGTCGCTAAGTAATAACAATCCTTAGCACCGTAGTCGAATCGTGTTGTCCGCTTTCCGATGTACTTCTGAAATCTTGGGTGAGTGATAGCCGAGAATGCCCATTGATGGTCTTCCATCCGTTCAATGAGATCATCAACGTTATTAAACGTCCCAAGGAAGAATTGACAGTGCCCGTTATAGACGAAGTAAAGATTTAACATCAATACCTCCTAAAATTTCATAAAAGCCATCCAGTGAGTTGTCCCACGCTGTTGCCCAAAAAGTGGTTGTTGTGGGACTAAGTCCAAAATTTCCTTAACATTTACTTGAGCATCAGACCACTTGAAAATAAGTGTTCCCCCTGTTTTCAAGACCCTAAAACATTCTTCAAAACCTTGTTGTAAATCTAATCTCCAAGTCAACAAGTCTAGTTGTCCATATTGCGCACGCATGAATGATTTCTGACCAGCCCATAGCAGGTGTGGTGGGTCAAATACAACAAGGTTAAATGTTTCATCATCAAATGGCATATCTCGAAAATCTGCAACAATGTTTGGCTTAACATTGATTTTCTTTTTGTGAATCTCAAATTCCTCTTCACGTCTATCCATATATATTGTGTGTGGCTCTTGTTTATCAAACCAGAACATTCTAGAACCACAACACGCATCTAGTATTCTAATATCTTTCATCACTCCACCTCGACTGGGTAAAAATTTCCAAAGGAACCCCTCAATGCCTTGCCAACTTGTAAGGCTGCCGCCCGAGAGATAAACCGCAATGCTTTCTTCTCCTCAGAACACGAAATGTCCAAGCCAGTCACTCCGATAACCACAGATCTCAGAAACGGCTTATCCTCTCTTGTCCCATGCTTTAAAATAAACATTAGCTACCTCTGTTTTCAAGCCTTTCAAGTAGTTCACGTTTACGCTCTTCGAGTTCCTTCTTAGTCTCATCACTGGTATTGTTGACATAGTTAGGCTGTGACCATTCAGGAACATTTGATTTCTGATTACCTGGACGTTTGCTGATTTTACTTTCTTTGTACGCTCTCTCACGTTCATCGACTGCTGCAATCGTCAAAACTCCATCATTCTTCCAATTCGTCAAAATCGCTCTGATATAACTGAAATTTCTTTTACCATTGTCAGCAGCAAGACCAATTGCTTTCAGAACAACTTTCGCTTCCATTCCATCCAAAGTGATGAACTCTTTTAAGATTTCAAATTGAGTTCCATCCAACGGAGCAATACGAGATTGATATTCTTCGACGATGAGTGAGACTGGATTTTCATCTACATCTTTCTCTATCTCTGTATCTATATCTATATCTATATCTTTCTCTATATCTTTCTCTATATCTATATCTCCGTTGCAAGTTGTTGCAATGGTGTTGCAATGCAACCCCCTCGACTCTCTATGTTTGCGACTTCTACGAGTGCTCGCCGTTTCGCTCCCAACCATCTCAGGAACCTGTTCTAAGAAATAATCTCTATCATTTTTTCTAGTCAGCAATCCCTTACTCTCCAAGAAAATCAAAGTGATTTTAATATCTTCAACATTCTCATCAATAACAAGAGCGATTTCTTCAGCTAGATTGTCAGCAAGTCCATCATAGTAGATGTGCCCGCCATCCTCTAAACTAATCAACATCATTTTGAGATAGATGATAGTGTGCGTATCGCCACCTGCAATTTTACGAAGCAATTTCATTTCTTTGGACTTGAAAAAATCCTGAGCTAGTTGAATCCAGTAGTATCGCTTGTTTTTAACTACCATTGATACCCTCCGTTTCTCTACTAATCCACAAATGTTTCTTTTCGTGTCACGGGATCAATATCCACACGGCGACCTGTTTTAAAGTCGATAAACCCTTTTTCAAATTGTGGCGCTTGAAATTTAATCTTCTTTTTCTGTCTCATGGCCATTTTAAGCTTGATATTCATCATCAGCGATTCAATCAATACTACTGATACTACTGTGCCTACTGCGATAATTTGTAAATTGTTCATGTTTTTTATCCTCTTTTTGTGCTATAATATAGTCAAATAATTTTGCTAAGACCTTGTCCAGAAGCCTTTTAGTAAAGTTATTATATTTGATTAGAGAGCCATTCCTTGATGGCTCTTTTTGACCATTTCTTACCAGGTAATTCCTTTGGAAATCCCTTTAAGTAACGATAATTATCTGAAAATGTGGCATACTTAATTCCTAGAAAATCACAGGTAGTGTTCACATCCATCAACTCTGGATAGTGATCACTATCTTTTTCTATTTCGACTAGCCTTGTGATTGTGTCCTTGATAATGGATTTAATCCATTCAGATAGTGAAAGTAGAACATTGTCCATCTTCTTCCCCTTTCTAGATTTCGTCAAATGAATTCAATTTCATGATTTTCATCTTAGTGTTTGTGCTTGGCTCCCACGTCATCCAGTAAGCAAGAGCAGCTTCTGCAAACTTCTTCGGTAGCAAATCATAGCGACTAATGTTAAAGTGGTCTTTGAAATCAATCTCAGCTTGTCTAAAGACTGACTGAGCGAAAGTCTTATCCGCATAAGCTGGACTATCAATACCACCTAAGCAAGCCACGACACGAGCTTTGCGCTTCTTCAGGAGCGATTGAGCATAGCTTGGATGAATCGGTTGCTCACTCTTAAGATAGTCAATATCTTCCAGCATAGTCGCTTGTTGCTCACGCAACTTCTTCTGGCCAGTAAACAGAGCAATAAAAGCATCCTCGTCCAAATCCTCACGGATAAATCCACCCTGCTTGCGAATGGCTGGCAAGACCTCTGAAGTCACCCAGCGCTTAAACTCTTTCGCTTGAGGCAATTTGCTGGATAAGATAAGAGAGTAGAGACCTGATTCGTTGATGATGATAGTTTCTTGAACCCTTCCTAAGTTATCTATGAGGCCCTGTTTTAGGGCGTCATCTTCATCAACGTGAAGAGCAATCGCATTTCTAGCCTTGCTATATCCTAGGATATCCGCTACATCCTTACCGACAAACCAAGGCTCGTCATCAATTGTCAAAGTACGGACTTCCTGTCCTTGAAAATTAAAAATTTCGTTCATAATGTTCCTCTTCTTACTTTTCCTAGTATTAAAATAGTTTCCCAAACATCTAGTCCCTCAAGACTATCGATCATCATCTGACTAAGTTGGTGATTTTTCTTCTGCCAATTCAGTATTATTTTCGCTTGCATGTACGGACCTCTCAGTGATTTCTCCAAGGGTTTTCAATACCCAAAATATCTACGACTTTTTCTTTCACATAATCACTTCCTTTTCCATATTTCAGTAGCTCGGAAATAACTGATGATGCTACAGGTACTTGTTTTGCCAATTCGGCTTGAGTCATATCCAACTCAATCAAACGAGTTTTAATTTTAGCCTTGATTATCTTTAGTTCTTTACTCATATTCTTCCTTTCTAAATTTGATATAATTAAAATAAAAACGACTGGAGGAGAATAATGAAATCTTCATTTTTTCACTATCTAAAGGAAATCGTCTTATATGGTGTCCTAGTTCCGATTTCGACAGTTATCGTAGGATTTCACCTTTTTACTACCTTCTATCCTATTTCTGATTCACTATTAACAGATTTCTTGAAAGCTTTTACAGAACAAAGAATCCTTGCTATTGTATTCGTTCTTATTCTTTGCTTTGTATTTTTCGGTTCAATTTATTACTGTATTTCATGTGGACGAAATAGAAAATTGATACCTGATAAAGTTTATACACAAATCACAACTTACATTTCATCTGTAGGTTTAGCGACTGCAGTGATAGCTGTCGCTACCTTGACTCTTACAGAATTACAGTTTTCAATCCTTACAGGTTGGATTGCTTTTATCGCTTTGTTGTTGCCACTTCTGAAGTTTAAAGTCCAATACAGCACCTATCAGAGTAGCGACAATGTAGCACAGAAAACTACCGAAAACAAAGCCAATTAAGAAAGGCTCTACCATTCTCCTTTCCCCCTTTCTTTTTAAAAAATTATCTAAAAAGTTAGCGAACTCCTTGACATCTCTAGTCAAATGTTTTAAAATAATATTCGTAAGCTAAAGAGTTAGCGAACTAGACAACTAAAAAATAAAGCCTTACAAAACTGATTGGCGTCTGTTTT
>NZ_CAJZDT010000064.1:0-10512 GCF_915066115.1 uncultured Streptococcus sp.
TTTATAAAGAAAGTTAAGCGCTTTCTTTTGTGCAACAAAATCAATCTTTTAGGAGGAGAAAATGAAGAATCCATTTTTTGAAAGACGTTGTCGTTATAGTATTCGTAAGTTATCAGTAGGAGCCTGCTCGCTAATGATTGGTGCTGTTTTATTTGCTGGTCCAGCCTTGGCTGAAGAAACTGCAGTTCCTGAAAATAGCGGAGCCAATACAGAGCTTGTTTCAGGAGAGAGTGAGCATCCAACTAATGAAGCTGACAAGCAGCATGAAGGAGAACAGACTAGAGAAAACAAGTTAGAAAAGGCAGAAGGAGTAGCGACAGCATCTGAAACTGCTTCGCCAGCAAGCAATGAAGCTGCAACTACTGAAACCGCAGAGGCAGCTAGCGTAGCTAAACCAGAGGAAAAAGCAAGTGAGGTGGCTGCAGAAACACCATCTGCAGAAGTAAAACCTAAGTCTGACAAGGAAACAGAAGCAAAGCCTGAAGGAACTAGCCAAGGGGATGAGTCTAAGCCAGCAGCAGAAGCTAATAAGACTGAAAAAGAAGTCCAGCCAGATGTCCCTAAAAATACAGAAAAAACATTAAAACCAAAGGAAATCAAATTTAATTCTTGGGAGGATTTGTTGAAATGGGAACCGGGTGCGCGTGAGGATGATCCCATCAATCGTTCCTCAGTTGAACTTGCTAAGCGCCATAGAGGCCAGTTGGTGAATGAAAAAGCAAGTAGAAGAGCCAAGGTTCAGGCGCTAGCAAATACCAACTCAAAGGCTAAAGACCACGCTTCTGTTGGTGGAGAAGAATTCAAGGCCTACGCCTTTGACTACTGGCAATACTTGGATTCAATGGTCTTCTGGGAAGGTCTAGTCCCAACTCCAGATGTCATTGATGCAGGACATCGTAACGGAGTTCCCGTTTATGGAACACTTTTCTTCAACTGGTCCAACAGTATTGCCGACCAAGAGAAATTTGTTGCTGCTTTGAAACAAGATGAGGATGGAACCTTCCCTATTGCACGAAAACTTGTCGACCTTGCTAAGTACTATGGCTTTGATGGGTATTTTATCAACCAAGAAACAACAGGTGACTTAGTAACGCCACTTGGTGAAAAAATGCGTCAATTCATGCTCTATACAAAAGAATATGCGGCAAAAGTCAACCATCCAATCAAGTATGCTTGGTACGATGCCATGACCTATAAATATGGTCGTTATCACGAAGATGGTCTAGGTGATTACAACTACCAGTTCATGCAAAAAGAAGGTGACAAGGTCCCTGCGGATCAATTCTTTGCCAATTTCAACTGGAATAAGGAAAAGAATGACCACTCTGTAGAAATGGCAAAATGGCTGGAACGTAGCCAATATGATGTCTTTGCAGGATTGGAATTGCAACAAGGTGGTTCTTATAAGACAAAAGTTAAATGGGATGCCCTCTTAGATGAAAAAGGCAAGTTACGTTTGTCACTTGGACTCTTTGCACCAGATACAATTACCAGTCTAGGAAAAACAGGTGAAGACTACCACAAAAACGAAGATATCTTCTTCACAGGTTACCAAGGAGATCCGACAGCTCAAAAACCAGCGGACAAAGAGTGGTATGGGATTGCTAATTTAGTTGCAGACCGCACACCAGCAGTAGGCCGGACCTTCACTACCTCCTTTAATACAGGCCATGGTAGAAAGTGGTTTGTAGACGGAAAGGTTTCTAAGGATTCTGAGTGGAACTACCGTTCGGTTTCAGGTATCTTGCCAACATGGCGCTGGTGGCAGACTTCAACAGGGGAGAAACTTCGTGCAGAATATGATTTTACAGATGCCTACAATGGCGGAAATTCCCTTAAATTCTCAGGTAATATAACTGGTAAGACGGACCAGGATGTGAATTTGTATTCTACTAAGTTAGAAGTAACTGAGAAAACCAAACTTCGTGTTGCCCACAAGGGAGGAAAAGGGTCGAAAGTTTATATGGCCTTCTCTACAACTCCAGACTACAAATTCGATGATGCAGATGCATGGAAAGAGCTAACCCTTTCTGACAACTGGACAAATGAAGAATTTGATCTCAGCTCACTAGCAGGTAAAACCATCTATGCAGTCAAACTCTTCTTCGAGCATGAAGGAGCTGTAAAAGATTATCAGTTTAACCTAGGTCAATTAACAATTTCAGACAATCACCAAGCACCACAAGCGCCTACAGGCCTTTCTGTGGTGAAACAATCTCTTAAAAATGCCCAAGAAGCTGAAGCAGTGGTCCAGTTTGCGGGTAATCAAGATGCGGATTTCTATGAAGTCTACGAAAAAGATGGGGATAACTGGCGTTTGTTGACAGGTTCATCTGCTTCAACCATCTACTTGCCAAAAGTTAGCCGCTCTGCTAATGCGACTGGTACGACGCAAGAATTGAAAGTCGTTGCAGTTGGTAAAAATGGCCTTCGTTCAGAAGCTGCGACGACATCCTTTAACTGGGGCATGACTGTTCAGGATACGACTCTCCCAAGACCTTTGGCTGAAAATATTGTTCCAGGGGCAACGGTTATCGGTAGCACTTTCCCGAATACCGAAGGTGGAGAAGGTATTGAAGGTATGTTGAACGGTACCATTACCAGTCTTTCAGACAAGTGGTCTTCAGGACAATTGAGCGGTAGTGTCGATATTCGTTTGACTCAGCCACGTACAGTTGTCAGATGGGTGATGGATCATGCGGGAGCTGGTGGTGAGTCTGTTAACGATGGTCTGATGAACACCAAGGATTTTGATCTTTACTATAAGGATACAGATGGCGAGTGGAAACTAGCTAAGGAAGTCCGTGGTAATAAAGCGCACGTTACGGATATCACTCTTGACAAACCAATTACTGCCCAAGACTGGCGTTTGCATGTCATTACATCTGATAATGGAACACCTTGGAAGGCCATTCGTATCTACAACTGGAAGATGTACGAAGCCTTGGACACAGAAAGTCAAAATATTCCAATGGCTAAGGTAGCTGCCCGTTCACTTGGAAACCACCAAGTTCAACTAGGCTTCTCTGATGTTCCGGCAGGCGCAACCATCACCGTTTACGACAAGGCTGATTCACAAACACCAATTGCAACCTTGAAGACTGAAACTGGTGGTGACTTGGCAACAGCTCCATTGGGCTTTGATAAGCAACCAACTCTCCTCTACTATCGTACCCAACTACCTGGCAAAGAAATCAGTAACACCTTGGCTGTAGCGATTCCACAGGATGAGAGAAAAATTGCTGCAGTTAGCCTTGAAAAAGGACCTAAAAAGACAGTTTATAAAGAAGGAGAAAAACTGGACCTCAGAGGCGGAACACTCCGTGTTCAATACGAAGGGGGACAAGTCGACGAGCTGATTAACCTTACTCACTCAGGTGTGACGGTATCTGGATACGACGCTCATCAAAAAGGGGAACAAAACCTAACACTGCAATACCTTGGTTTACCAGTGTCAGGTGATCTGAAAGTCCAAGTGACAGGACAGGATGAAGGAAAACCAAAAGAAGTAGCGGGCTTGTATATTACTAAGAAACCAAAAACAGACTATCTAGTAGGGGATCAACTGGAACACTCTGAAGGTCGCTTTGGTGTTCTCTATGATGACGAGACAGAAGAGACTCACAGCTTTACTGATGAAGGTGTTGAAATCACGGGATACGATGCTCAGAAGACTGGACGCCAGACCTTGACCCTGCATTACAAGGGGCACACAGCTGAGTTTGATGTCTTGGTTTCTCCAAAGGCTGCAGTTAATGATGAATACCTTAAACAAGAAATCACTGCTGCCCAAGGCCGTCAGTCAACCCTTGCCTATACCTTCTCAAGTGAGGACAAACAAGCTGTACTAGTAGAGAAACTCAATGCAGCTAAAGCTGTTGCAGAAAACCATGATGCCAGTCAAGAAGAAGTCAACAAAGCCTTGAATGAATTGAAACAAGCTGGAGCGGACTTGGATGGAAATCAACGTTATCAAACTGCTAGAGAAGAATTGGAAGGCTTGCTCGAATCCGTCCGTGAAAAAGATCCTAAAGCTGAGTTGATTGAACAAGCAGAAACTTTGTTGGCTTCAGAGATGCCAACTCCACGAGCTTTTGCTGACATGAAAGAAAAGCTGAATAAGAAACTAGCTCCTGCAGAAGAAAGTCATCATGTTGGTAGCATGGATCCAAGTGAAGTAGCCCCGACAGTTGAGGTCCTCCCTGAACTAGTTGTTGAAACTGAAACAACAGCCTATGAACGTCAAGAGCGACCAAGTGCGAACCTTCTTAAAGGTCAACGTCAACTTGTCCAAAAAGGAGAAGAAGGGCAAATTCGTCGTCTAGTAGAAGTAGATAGTCAAGGCAATCGTACGCTTCGCGCTACAGAAGTTTTGAAAGAAGCAACCCCTGAAATCGTAGAAGTTGGAACCAAAGTCTTTTCAAGCAATCAACCAGCTGAAGGAGTTAAAGATTTAGTTCTAGAAACTCCGAAACTAGAAGTTGAAGAAGTTGCAGTATCCTTTGAACGTCAAGAACGTCTAAATTCAGAGCTTCTCAAAGGTCAACGTCGTATTGTGCAAGCTGGAGAAGAAGGACAAATTCGTCGCTTTGTAGAAGTCGATGCCCGAGGCAATCGTACCCTTCGTACAACAGAAGTTCTCAAGGAAGCGATTCCAGAAATTGTTGAAGTTGGAACGAAAGAAGAGCAAGACTCTCAAAAAACAGATCAAGCTCTTTTAGCAACACCGACAAATGAAAAAGTAGGTAAAGAACTTCCAAATACTGGAGTAACAAGAGATGCTAGTCTAGTAGCACTAGGACTTCTCGGAGTGATGAGTGGCTATGGCCTACTTGCTGGAAAGAAGAGAGAAAACGAATCGATTTAGGATTCTTGCATTTCCTCATAACAACTAAAAACAAGGTTTGACTGCAGATTAGTCAAACCTCGTTTTAACTAGTAAAAATCAGTGGAAGAATGAGATGGATTAACTACTTTTTCTCGTATTACTTAGTGATTTGAAAAGGTTTTTCTAGTTTTGATTTTTAGAAATGCTAGTTTTCGTTGCAAGAAAGAACTGGAAAAGTTTAGGGTTTTTCTATCTCTTTTGCTGATTTTGTGATATAATTAACACGTATAAAAAAAGAAGGAGTCATATCTAATGGCAAAATTGACTGTTAAAGACGTTGAATTGAAAGGGAAAAAAGTTCTCGTTCGTGTTGACTTCAACGTACCTGTAAAAGATGGCGTGATTACCAACGACAACCGTATCACCGCAGCTCTTCCAACTATCAAGTACATCCTTGAACAAGGTGGACGTGCTATCCTCTTCTCTCACCTTGGACGTGTGAAAGAAGAAGCAGACAAAGCTGGTAAATCACTTGCTCCTGTAGCTGCTGACTTGGCAGCTAAATTGGGTCAAGACGTTGCTTTCCTTCCAGGTGTCACTCGTGGTGCTGAATTGGAAGCAGCTATCAACGCTCTTGAAGATGGACAAGTTCTCTTGGTTGAAAACACTCGTTACGAAGATGTTGACGGCAAGAAAGAATCTAAAAACGATCCTGAACTTGGTAAATACTGGGCATCACTTGGAGATGGTATCTTCGTAAACGATGCATTCGGTACAGCTCACCGTGCACACGCATCTAACGTTGGTATCTCAGCAAACGTTGAAAAAGCAGTTGCTGGTTTCCTTCTTGAAAACGAAATTGCCTACATCCAAGAAGCAGTTGAAGCTCCAGAACGTCCATTCGTTGCTATCCTTGGTGGTTCAAAAGTTTCAGACAAGATCGGTGTTATCGAAAACTTGCTTGAAAAAGCTGATAAAGTCCTTATCGGTGGTGGGATGACTTACACATTCTACAAAGCACAAGGTATCGAAATCGGTAACTCACTTGTAGAAGAAGACAAATTGGATGTTGCGAAAGCTCTTCTTGAAAAAGCAAATGGTAAATTGATCTTGCCAGTTGACTCAAAAGAAGCAAACGCATTTGCTGGTTACACAGAAGTGCGTGACACTGAAGGTGAAGCAGTTTCTGAAGGCTTCCTTGGTCTTGACATCGGTCCAAAATCTATCGCTAAATTTGACGAAGCTTTGACTGGTGCGAAAACAGTTGTATGGAACGGACCTATGGGTGTATTTGAAAACCCAGACTTCCAAGCTGGTACAATTGGTGTGATGGATGCTATCGTGAAACAACCAGGAGTTAAATCAATCATTGGTGGTGGTGACTCAGCTGCTGCAGCGATCAACCTTGGACGTGCAGACAAGTTCTCATGGATCTCTACTGGTGGTGGAGCATCAATGGAACTTCTTGAAGGTAAAGTTCTTCCAGGACTTGCAGCCTTGACAGAAAAATAAGATTTTATAAATGAATCAAAGAAGAGAGGGATGAAAGTTCCTCTTTTCTTTTACTCGAAATAAAAACGCTTCCTCTCAACTATTGCTCATAAAATCACCCAAATTATGATAAAATGGAAATAGAAAGTTGAGATTATGAGTTATTTTAAAAAATATAAATTCGATAAATCCCAGTTTAAACTTGGTATGCGAACCTTTAAAACAGGTATTGCTGTTTTTCTAGTTCTCTTGATTTTTGGCTTTTTTGGCTGGAAAGGTCTTCAAATCGGTGCTTTAACAGCTGTGTTTAGCCTGAGGGAGAGTTTTGATAAGAGTGTCCATTTTGGGACTTCGCGTATTCTAGGAAATAGTATCGGTGGTCTCTATGCCCTCCTTTTCTTCCTATTAAATACCTTTTTCCACGAGGCTTTTTGGGTGACCTTGGTTGTTGTTCCCATCTGCACCATGTTAACCATTATGACAAATGTAGCCATGAATAACAAAGCAGGGGTTATTGGTGGTGTAGCGGCTATGTTAATCATTACCCTATCGATTCCGAGTGGAGAGACAATTTTGTACGTGTTTGCGCGTGTATCAGAAACTTTCATGGGAGTTTTTGTCGCAATTCTCGTAAATTACGACATTGACCGAATTCGGCTCTTTTTAGAGAAAAAAGAAAAATAATGTTACATTTTATAACATTATCAATTGACGTTTGTCTTTTTTTAGACTATAATAGACAGAAAGAAGGAAATTGTAAATGAAGGAAAAAGAATTTCGCCGAAATATGGCTGTTTTTCCTATCGGCAGTGTTATGAAGTTGACCGATCTATCGGCGCGTCAGATTCGTTATTATGAAGATCAAGAGTTGATTAAACCTGATCGAAACGAAGGGAACCGTCGCATGTATTCCTTGAATGACATGGATCGTCTGCTTGAAATCAAAGATTATATCTCTGAAGGTTATAATATCGCTGCCATTAAGAAAAAATATGCTGAACGTGAAGCGAAATCCAAGAAAGCGGTGAGTCAGACTGAGGTGCGTCGTGCACTTCACAATGAACTCCTCCAACAGGGTCGCTTTGCTTCAGTACGGTCACCTTTTGGTCGCGGTTAGGTAACCGCAAGTAGTCATACATTAAGGAGAAAACTCATGCCAATCACAGCTGCAGATATTCGTCGTGAAGTCAAGGAAAAAAATGTTACCTTTATTCGTCTTATGTTCTCAGATATTTTGGGAACCATGAAAAACGTCGAAATTCCTGCTACAGATGAACAGTTAGATAAAGTCTTGTCAAACATGGCGATGTTTGATGGATCTTCTATTGAAGGTTTTGTACGTATCAATGAGTCAGATATGTACTTGTACCCAGACTTGGATACATGGACAGTCTTCCCTTGGGGAGATGAAAATGGAAGTGTTGCAGGTCTGATCTGTGATGTCTATACAACAGAAGGTGAACCATTTGCAGGTGACCCACGTGGCAATTTGAAACGCGCTCTTCGTCACATGGAAGAAGTGGGATTCAAATCTTTCAACCTTGGTCCAGAGCCAGAATTCTTCCTATTTAAGTTGGATGAAAATGGGGACCCAACACTTGAAGTGAATGACAAGGGTGGCTACTTTGATTTGGCGCCTACTGACCTTGCGGACAATACACGTCGTGAGATTGTCAATGTCTTGACCAAAATGGGATTTGAAGTAGAAGCGAGTCACCACGAGGTTGCGGTTGGTCAACACGAGATTGACTTTAAGTACGATGAAGTTCTCCGTGCCTGTGATAAGATTCAAATCTTTAAACTCGTTGTTAAAACCATTGCTCGCAAACATGGTCTTTACGCAACCTTTATGGCGAAACCAAAATTTGGTATTGCCGGATCAGGTATGCACTGTAATATGTCCTTGTTTGATGCAGAAGGAAACAATGCCTTCTTTGATCCAAATGATCCAAAAGGAATGCAGTTGTCAGAAACTGCCTATCATTTCCTTGGTGGTTTGATTAAACATGCCTACAACTATACTGCTATCATGAACCCAACGGTTAACTCATACAAACGTTTGGTTCCAGGTTATGAAGCGCCTGTTTACATTGCTTGGGCTGGTCGTAACCGTTCGCCACTTGTGCGCGTGCCTGCTTCACGTGGTATGGGAACTCGTCTTGAGTTGCGTTCAGTGGATCCGATGGCAAACCCATACATCGCTATGGCTGTTCTTTTGGAAGTTGGTTTGCATGGTATTGAAAATAAAATCGAAGCACCAGCTCCTATCGAAGAAAATATCTACATTATGACAGCAGAAGAGCGCAAAGAAGCTGGTATTACAGACCTTCCATCAACACTTCACAACGCTTTGAAGGCTTTGACAGAAGATGAGGTTGTCAGAGCGGCTCTTGGAGAGCATATCTATACTAGTTTCCTTGAAGCCAAACGAATCGAATGGGCAAGTTATGCAACCTTCGTTTCACAATGGGAAATTGATAATTATTTAGACCTTTACTAATACTAATAATATAGAAGAAAGATTGCCTGTGGGTGATCTTTTTTCTTGTGTTTTATATCGAGGTGTGATATATTTTATATAACGAGGTGCGATATATCGAACTGAATAGGAGGTGAATGCAAATGGAATTGACGGATAAGATTCGTCGAGTTTATCTTCCGATGACGGAAACGGGCTTTTATATCTTGTTCTGTCTGCAAAAGGAAGGTCATGGTTATAGTATTACGCAAAAAGTCAAGGAGATGACGGATTCGCAAGTTTCGATTAGTCCTGGGACTATGTATGGAACCTTGTCAAAGATGGAAAAGGATGGTTTGATTTCCTTTGTCCGCGAAGAGGAAAAACGGAAAATCTATCAGATTACAGACTTGGGACGAAAAGTCTTAGATATTGAATTGAAACGTATTGAACGGCTCTACAGAAACAGTCGGGAGGAAGTATGATGGAAAAGAAAATTGTTTACCGAATTTTTACAATTGCGTATTATGAGAGGGAGGCTCTGTACTTTAGAGAAATGCATGCTAAGGGCTGGAAACTTAGGGGAGTAAGCTATTCTATCTTATTGTTTGTAGTTAAGTATACCTTTGAAAAATGTCAGCCTGAGCAAGTGTCTTATCAGTTGGATTTTTACCCAATGGAAAAATCAGAGAGATCCTCCTATTTACAACTATTTAAAGACTGTGGCTGGGAGCATATTACAGACTTTAATAGTTTTTCCTATTTTAGAAAAGCGCATTCTGAAATTGAATCGGATGCAGAATTTGAAATCTATAATGACGCTGCTGGGAAGTTAGCTATGGTTAATCGCATTTTAAGACTGCGATTAGTACCTGTTTTACTTTTGCTAGCCATACATATACTATTCTTACTTAAATTGCTCAATAAAAGTAATGCGTATGGTCTATGGAGTTTATTTGCGGTCGGGCTAGATATTTTCTTGTCTTTAATCCTTTTGTTAATAGTTGCCTATATTAGCTGGAAGTTATGGCATAAAAAGAAGGAATTATCAGATTTATGATAGGGTAGGTATGCTCAAAATTGGAGGGGAAGTCATGATAAATAAAAAGCAATTTCGGATTTTCACCATTGTTGATTTGGATAAGAAAGAAGAATATTTACATGAGATGCACTTGAAAGGTTGGAGGTATAGAAGGAGTCGTTTTGGTTTGTTCTATTTTGACCAATGTCAACCAGACGATGTCATCTATTGTATCTATGATTCTAGATTTCTTAAAAAATATAAGCATGAACTACAAGATTTTAGAGATAGAGGTTGGGAATTAATAGAAGCAGGTTTTTGTTCAATTCTTCGTAAATCGTCTTCTGATTTACTTCCAGAGGATCAAGTCTATATGAGTAATAATCCTATGTGGGAAGTTATGCGGTCTAGACTTCGTTCCTGTACAGCTACTTTCTCGGGTGGTCTTGTTGTTTGTATGAGTTTATTTAAAGAAGAGCTTTCTATGTCTTTCCTTATTATTTTTGTTTTGTATGCTTTCATGATTTCTTATCTAATCTATGGTTATTTCAGACTAAAAAGGAAATACCAAGTAGATAAAAAGTAAGATTCTAGGTCTTTAGACTGATTTTTAGCACTCTTGACAAAAGAGTGCTAATTTTTTGAGTTTTTGTCTTGACATTCTCTTCTAAGGGTGTATAATAGAATCATGAGTTAGCACTTGGATACATAGAG
>NZ_CAJZDT010000065.1:0-10493 GCF_915066115.1 uncultured Streptococcus sp.
AAATAAGAAAGCGAATTAAAGCCCGGTTGGTTTTTTTCACGAGATAGTTTTTTTCTGACCTTGGCGTGCTATAATGGTAATAGAAAGAGTAAAGGTGGGTAAGTCAAAGATGAATTGTACGATTAGAAATATGATTAAGTCTGATATTGAATCCTTGTCTCATGGATTTATGAATCAAGGTTGGCCTGGTAGAGAGGAAATTTTGGCTAGATATTTTCTGGAACAGGAAAGTGGGGAGAGAGAAGTCTTAGTTGCAGAGATTGATGGTGCTGTAGCGGGCTACGTTACCATTTTGCCCTCTGCTAAACATGGTCCTTTTGCAGAAGTCTATCCAGAATTATCAGATTTTAATGTGTTTGAGCCTTTTCGAAATCAAGGGATTGGGAATCAACTGCTAGAAGAAGCAGAAAAACGAGTCAAGTTTGTTTCGAGTAAGGTCACTCTTGGTGTAGGTTTGCACTTGGGGTATGGTCCTTCCCAGAGATTGTATATCAAACGAGGCTATATTCCAGATGGGACAGGTGTCTGGTATAGAAATAAACCGCTAGAAATGGGTGCAAGTTGTCAAAATGATGATGATTTAGTTTTATACTTATCCAAGGACTTACAATAAAACTGGAAACTTTTTGAAAATAGGGGATTTAGCTACTTTATGGTATAATGGAAAGAGTTAGATTGAAAGAGGTAGTGAGATGGATGCCAAATTAAGATACAAGGCAAAGAAAATCAAGATTGTCTTTTTTGATATTGATGATACATTGCGGAATTCAAAGACAGGTTTTATTCCAGCTTCAATCCCAACTGTTTTTAAGCAATTACGTGAGAAAGGAATTTTGACAGGTATTGCTTCTGGACGAGGGATTTTTGGTGTTGTTCCAGAGATTCGTGATCTCAAGCCTGACTTTTTTGTAACCTTAAATGGGGCCTATATCGAAGATAAAAAAGGTCAGGTTATTTATCAACATCAGATTGAGAAGTCAGATGTTGAGGAGTATATCTCTTGGGCAAAGCAAGAGGGAGTTGAGTATGGCTTGGTTGGGAGTCATGATGCCAAGTTGTCGACTCGCACCGATATGATTAGTGAAGCCATCAATCCAATTTATCCTGATTTAGATGTAGATCCTGATTTCCATGAAAAAGAAGATATCTATCAGATGTGGACTTTTGAAGATAAGGGAGATGACTTGCACTTGCCTGACAGTCTCTCAGACAAACTTCGCATGGTTCGTTGGCATCAACATTCGTCTGATATCGTGCCGATTTCAGGCTCCAAAGCGACAGGTGTGGAAAAGGTTGTGGAACACCTTGGCTTGAAACCAGAGAATGTCATGGTCTTTGGAGATGGACTGAATGACTTGGAACTCTTTGATTATGCTGGGATCAGCGTTGCCATGGGAATTTCTCATGATAACATCAAAGAAAAAGCAGATTATATTACAAAAACATTAGAAGAAGATGGCATTTTTGATGCCTTAGAAGGATTTGGTATGGTAGAAAAAGAATTGAATTTCCCACAAGTAGACATTGAAACAGTAGAAGGTCCTATCGCGACTATTAAGACTAATCACGGAGACTTGCGTATTAAGCTCTTCCCTGAACATGCTCCTAAAACAGTAGCTAACTTTGTTGCACTTTCAAAAGATGGCTACTATGATGGTGTCATTTTCCACCGTATTATCAAGGACTTTATGATTCAAGGTGGAGATCCAACTGGAACTGGTATGGGTGGCGAGTCAATCTACGGCGAATCATTTGAGGATGAATTCTCAGAAGAACTTTACAATATCCGTGGTGCCCTTTCTATGGCCAATGCTGGTCCAAATACCAACGGTAGCCAGTTCTTTATTGTGCAAAATCAACACCTGCCTTATTCTAAGAAAGAAATTGCTCGTGGTGGTTGGCCAGAACCGATTGCGGAAATCTATGCCAACCAAGGTGGAACCCCTCACCTAGACCGCCGTCACACTGTATTTGGTCAGCTAGCTGATGAAGCTTCTTACGCTGTCTTGGATGCCATTGCTACTGTTGAGACAGGAGCCATGGACAAGCCAGTTGAAGATGTTGTGATTGAAACAATTGAAATCGAGGACTAAGATGAAAATCGGTGATAAGCTAAAGGGCCGTATTACAGGGATTCAGCCCTACGGTGCCTTTGTTGAGCTAGAGACGGGTGATACGGGGTTGATTCACATTTCAGAGATTCGGACAGGCTTTATTGAAAATATCCAAGAAGCCTTGAAAGTCGATGAAGAGGTTCAAGTTCAAGTAGTGGATTTAGATGAATTTACAGGGAAAGCTAGTCTTTCTATCCGCACTTTGGAGGAAGAAAAGCACCAGTTTCCGAGACGGAGACGCTTTTCAAGCGACCGTTTTAACTACGGCTTTGCTCCTCTCAAACGAATGATGCCAATTTGGACCAAGGAAGCCCTTCAACATTTGAAGAATCAGAAGCACTAGTTAGAAACCTCTATCTTTTGTAATGTTAATATAAATCTGCTATAATAAGACCATGGAAGAAGAACAATTATTAAAATCAGGAGAGCGCATTAACCAGCTCTTTTCGACAGATATCAAAATCATTCAAAATAGAGAGGTTTTTAGCTATTCGGTGGATAGTGTTCTCTTGTCACGCTTTCCACGTTTCCCAAAGAAGGGCTTAATTGTGGATTTCTGTGCTGGTAATGGAGCGGTGGGGCTATTTGCTAGCACTCGGACTCAGGCACAGATTTTGGCTGTTGAGATTCAGGGGCGTTTGGCAGATATGGCTGAACGCTCTGTCCGTTTGAATGGTTTGGAAGAGCAGATGCAGGTCATCTGTGATGATTTGAAAAATATGCCTGCTTACATCCAGGGAAGTAAGGTGGATATGATTTTGTGTAATCCGCCTTATTTCAAGGTGGATCCTCATTCAAACTTGAACGAGAGCGAACATTATCTCTTGGCTCGCCACGAAATCACGACTAATTTGGAAGAAATCTGTCGTAGTGCCCAGAGTATTCTCAAGTCTAATGGGCGTTTGGCCATGGTTCATCGCCCTGATCGACTTTTAGATATCTTGGACAGCTTACAACGGCATAATCTAGCTCCTAAGCGCCTGCAGTTTGTTTATCCAAAAAGAGAAAAGGAAGCCAATATGCTTTTGATTGAGGCTATCAAGGATGGTTCGACAAGTGGCTTTAAGGTCTTGCCACCTCTCATTGTCCACAATGATGATGGCTCTTATACGCCTGAACTTGAAGAGATTTATTATGGATCATAAGGCTTATATGTACGTGCTGGAGTGCCGTGATGGATCTTACTATACAGGCTATACGACTGATGTGAGAAGACGCCTTGCTGTCCACAATAGTGGGAAGGGAGCCAAATACACACGAGCACGCTTGCCAGTCAAACTCATCTATGCTCAAGGTTTTGCCAGTAAGGAAGAAGCCATGTCGGCTGAAGCCCTTCTCAAGCGTAAGAAGAGGCCACAGAAGGAAAGATTTTTATCTGAAAATCAAGATAGAAATTTACTCAGTTATTTTGAAGAATCGTGAGGAGTCCTTTGACTCCTCTTACTTTTGTCAAAAAGCGAAAAAAATGCTACAATAAAGAGAATAAACAAAATGAGGTATTATCATGTCTAAGATTCTAGTATTTGGTCACCAAAATCCAGACTCAGATGCCATCGGGTCATCTGTAGCCTTTGCCTACCTTGCAAAAGAAGCTTATGGTTTGGATACGGAAGCTGTTGCCCTTGGAACTCCAAATGAAGAAACAGCCTTTGTCTTGAACTATTTTGGTGTAGAAGCACCGCGTGTTATCACTTCTGCTAAAGCAGAGGGTGCAGAGCAAGTTATCCTGACTGACCACAATGAATTCCAACAATCTGTATCAGATATCGCTGAAGTAGAAGTTTACGGTGTTGTAGACCACCACCGTGTGGCTAACTTTGAAACTGCAAGCCCACTTTACATGCGTTTGGAGCCAGTTGGTTCAGCGTCTTCAATCGTTTACCGTATGTTCAAAGAACATGGTGTAGCCGTGCCTAAAGAGATTGCTGGTTTGATGCTTTCAGGTTTGATTTCAGATACTCTTCTTTTGAAATCACCAACAACACACCCAACAGATAAGGTTATTGCTCCTGAATTAGCTGAATTGGCTGGTGTCAACTTGGAAGAATATGGTTTAGCTATGTTGAAAGCTGGTACAAACTTGGCTAGCAAATCTGCTGACGAACTGATTGACATCGATGCTAAGACTTTTGAATTGAACGGAAATAATGTCCGTGTTGCTCAAGTAAACACAGTTGACATCGCTGAAGTATTGGAACGTCAAGCAGAAATTGAAGCTGCAATGCAAGCTGCTAACGCAGCAAATGGTTATTCTGACTTTGTCTTGATGATTACAGATATCGTCAACTCAAACTCAGAAATCTTGGCTCTTGGTGCCAATATGGACAAGGTTGAAGCAGCCTTCAACTTCAAACTTGAAAACAATCATGCCTTCCTTGCTGGTGCCGTTTCACGTAAGAAACAAGTGGTACCTCAATTGACTGAAAGCTTCAATGCTTAAGATTTTGAGTGCTAATTCAAATTAGGAAAGGCTAGTTTGAATTATATCGAAAGGAGTTTCGGCTCCTTTTTTCTAGGAGTGAAGCATGTTAGAAAATGGCGATTTGATTTTTGTGAGAGATGAGTCAGATATGGGACAGGCCATCCAGACTTCCACAGGCAACTATAACCATGTTGCCATTTATTTGGATGGGATGATTTACCACGCTAGTGGACAGGCTGGTGTTATCTGTCAAGAACCTGCAGACTTCTTTGAGCCCAATCACTTGTACGACCTCTATGTTTACCCAGAAATGGATATCCAGTCTGTGAAGGAAAAAGCTTGCAAACATCTGGGAGCTCCTTATAATGCTTCTTTCTATCCAGATGGAGCTGGTTTTTACTGTTCCCAGTACATGGCAGAAATTCTCCCCATTTTTGAAACTATTCCCATGAAATTTGGAGATGGGGAGCAGGAGATTAGTGATTTTTGGAGGGAGTATTACAGAGAACTAGGTCTGCCGGTTCCTTTGAACAAGCCGGGGACCAATCCTAGTCAGTTGGCAGCATCGCCTCTGTTAGAAAGTAAAGAAAGGAATCTTCATGATTCAGATTTTTAATCCATCTCGTTTGACGAGACAGCCATTTTTTAGAGAATTGATCCACTATCTGGACCAGCATGATGATGTTATTTTACGGGAAATCAAGGCTCAATTTTCAGATGTGGCAGTTGATAAACTCATGGAAGAGTATATAAAGGCAGGTTTGATTCGTCGGGAAAATAAGCGTTATTACCTTAATCTTCCCATTCTTGAATCACTCGATAGTCTCGAACTGGATCAAGAGATTTTTATCAGCGAAGATAGTCCAGTCTATCAAGCCTTGTTGGAGCAGACTTTTGAGACAGAATTACGAAATCAAACCAATGCTGCTATTTTAGTTGAAAAGACGGACTTTGCGAGATCAAAAATGACTCTGTCCAATTATTTTTACAAGGTCAAACATCAGTATCCTTTGACAGAAAAACAGCAGGAACTCTATGACATTTTGGGAGATGTCAATCCTGAGTATGCTCTCAAATATATGACGACTTTTTTGCTAAAATTTCTCAAAAAAGATCAACTGATGCAGAAACGACGTGATATCTTTGTGGACAGTTTAGTAGTCTTGGGCTATATTGTCCAAAATGAAGATGGAAAGTATGAATTGGCCGTCGATTTTGATAAGGAAAGATTAACTTTCCACTTGGCCTGATTTCTTTTTTGTGAGCACATTGTTTGACTTTCCTTAGTATTCGGTATAAACTATATGTAACCGGTAACACATATCGGAATAAAACTAAAGGAGACAATCATATGTCACTTGAAAACAAATTGGAACAAGCAACAGGCGCTATCAAAGAAGGATTTGGTAAAGTTACTGGAGATGGTAAGACTGAAGCAGAAGGCGCTGTAGAAAAGACAGTTGCTAAGGCAAAAGAAGTAGTTGAAGATGCTAAAGATGCTGTAGAAGGTGCCGTTGAAGGTTTGAAAAACGCTTTTAAATAAAGATAAAAAAATCAAGGGTTTCATTTCCCTTGATTTTTTTATCTTATAAATAATTTTCTGCGACGGCTGCATCTCCTGGATAGGCTTCTTTCTTGCCTTGGACGATTTGGTAGCAATCGGCTCCCTTACCAGCGATAATCACAGCATCTAATTCTTGACTTGTGATAGCCATCGCTGCCTTGATAGCTTCTTGGCGAACGGCAATCTTTTCAACAGGATGGCTGATATAGCTACTGATTTCATCTGCAATGGCCATTGGGTCTTCATAGTTAGGGTCATCAGCAGTCAAAAAGACTTGAATCTCAGGGTGTTGATTGAGGAGGAGGCCAAAGTCCTTACGACGGCTTTCTCCCTTATTCCCTGTCGAACCTAAGACCAGAGCAATCTTTCCTGTTTGATGAGTCTCTACAACATTGATTAGTTTTTTGAGACTGTCACCATTGTGGGCGTAGTCGATGAAGACCTTAGCTCCGTTTTTCTGAGTGAGGACTTCCATACGACCAGGAACACGGGTTGCAACGATACCTTTTTTGATGTCCTCAAGACTAGCTCCGAGACGGAGGCAAGCAAGTCCAGCAGCAACGGCATTTTCTTGATTGAAGTGGCCAATGAGTTGGATATCATAATCTCCAGCGAGTTTACCCGTAGCTGAAAAACTAAAGGCTTTGGAATTCTCGATTTGGTTGCTCGACTGACTACCGTAGAAATCATGGTCTTGATCTTCTACTTGTTCTTTTAAGACAGAAAAGTGGTCCATGTCACTGTTAATGATAACTGCTCGGCTATTTTCCATTAAGAGACGCTTGTGGTAGAAGTAGTCTTCAAACGTCGGATGTTCAATCGGGCCGATATGGTCTGGGCTGATATTGAGGAAAACTCCCACATCAAAGGTTAGACCATAGACGCGCTTGACTAGATAGGCTTGACTGGATACCTCCATGATGAGGTGAGTGCGGTCATTTTGCACAGCTTGATTCATCATGTCAAAGAGATCGATACTTTCAGGGGTTGTCAATGCAGACTTAAAGAAAGTTTCGCCATCTAGAGTTGTGTTCATAGTTGACAACATAGCAGGTCGATGCCCTTGAGATAAGATGTTATAGGCGAAATAGGCTGCTGTTGTCTTACCCTTAGTACCAGTAAAGGCAAGGAGTTTGAGTTTTTTCTGTGGATTTCCATAAAATTCCATAGCAATCAAACTCATAGCTTTCTTGATATCACTGACGATAATGGCAGGAATACCAACTTCATAGTCCTTTTCAGCCACATACCAACCGAGTCCTTGAGAGATTGCTGAAAGAAGAAATTCCTTCTTAAAGGCAGCACCCTTGACGAAAAAGAGGCTCTTTTCTTTAGCCTTACGACTGTCATAGCAGATGGTGTCAAAGCTGACATCGCTGTAGTTGTAGTGATAGTGTCCTTGGTCGATAATCTCACGGAAGAGACCATCTTTCTTTAATATATCTAATACGATTTCAATCTTAATCATACTTTCTATTGTAAACCGAAAGTCGTAAATTTACAAGTGACAAGGAAAAGTTTATAATGGAAGATGAGGAATTTTTCCTAGTGATTAAAATAAAATGAGGAATCTATGTCTAACGAAAACAATCACCAGCAGGCCCAGATGTTACGGGGGACTGCTTGGCTAACGGCTAGTAACTTTATCAGTCGTCTACTCGGTGCCATTTATATTATCCCTTGGTATATCTGGATGGGGTCTTATGCGGCTACAGCAAATGGTCTCTTTACCATGGGCTACAATATCTATGCCTGGTTCTTGCTGGTTTCAACAGCGGGTATTCCAGTTGCGGTGGCCAAGCAAGTGGCCAAGTACAATACCATGCGAGAAGAAGAGCATAGCTTTGCCCTGATTCGGAGCTTTTTAGGCTTTATGACAGGACTAGGTCTTGTTTTTGCACTAGTCTTGTATGTCTTTGCTCCTTGGCTAGCAGATTTGTCAGGTGTAGGGAAAGACCTGATCCCAATCATGCAGAGCTTGGCTTGGGCGGTCTTGATTTTCCCATCTATGAGTGTGATTCGAGGCTTCTTCCAAGGGATGAATAACCTCAAACCTTATGCTATGAGCCAAATCGCTGAACAGGTCATTCGTGTTATCTGGATGCTCCTAGCTACCTTTATGATTATGAAAATGGGCTCAGGAGATTATCTAGCAGCGGTTACCCAATCAACTTTTGCTGCCTTTGTCGGTATGGTAGCCAGTTTTGCAGTCTTGATTTATTTCCTTGCTAAGGAAGGATTACTCAAAAGAGTCCTTGAAACAGGAGATAAGATTAATAGTAAGCGTCTTTTGATCGATACCATTAAGGAAGCCATTCCTTTTATCCTGACAGGGTCTGCTATCCAGCTTTTCCAGATTTTGGATCAGATGACCTTTATCAATAGTATGAGCTGGTTTACCAACTATAGTAATGAAGACTTGGTTGTCATGTTTTCTTATTTCTCAGCCAATCCTAATAAAATCACTATGATTTTGATTTCCTTAGGAGTTTCGATTGGTGGTGTAGGCTTGCCACTTTTGACCGAAAACTATGTGAAAGGTGATTTGAGGTCTGCCTCTAAATTGATTCAAGATAATCTAACGATGCTTCTATTGTTTCTTTTTCCTGCAACAGTGGGAGTGGTCATGGTCGGTGAACCTATTTATACCATATTTTACGGGAAGCCAGATGGTTTGGCATTAGGTTTGTTTATCTTTGCGGTCTTGCAGTCAACCATTTTGGGTGTATATATGGTTTTGTCACCAATGCTTCAGGCTATGTTCCATAACCGTAAAGCAATCCGTTACTTTTTCTATGGTTCAGTTGCTAAGCTAGTCTTGCAATTACCAACAATTTATCTTTTTCACAGTTATGGTCCTTTGATTTCAACATCAATCGCTCTTATCATCCCTATTATATTCATTTATCGTGAACTATGTAGGGTAACAGGAATGAGAGGTAATGTGGTATTTAGGAGAACGATTTTAATCAGTTTGTTGACTTTTGTTATGTTCATCGGTGTAGGCGCTATTCAGTGGATACTGGGATTTGTTTTCCAACCAAGTGGACGTTTGTGGAGTTTTCTATATGTAACTCTTATCGGTGCCATGGGTGGAGGAGTTTATGGAATTATGAGCCTCCGTACCCGTTTATTGGATAAGGTGATTGGAAAAGCCCAAGCAGATCGCTTACGAATCAAATTAAAGTTAACTTAAAAAATATTTATAAATAAAAGGGATAATTTGAACATTTCTATCATGAAATGCTTGAATTATTCTCTTTTTTATTAATTTGTAGAATAATAACTAAAGTTTGTAGATGGTAATTTAATTTTTCTTAAATTTTACTTAAAAATCTATTGACTAAATAAAACTCAAGTTGTATAATAAGACAAATATTTAAATCAGGAGGTTCTGGAGATGAAAAAGTCTAAAGCCAAGTATGCAGCACTTGCGGGTGTCGTGTTAAGTGCAGGTATTTTATTAAGCGCGTGTGGGAATTCTAGCACAGGGTCAAAAACATATAACTATGTTTATGTTAGTGATCCATCTAGTTTGAATTATCTAGCAGAAAACCGTGCAACAACCAATGATATCGTGGTTAATTTGGTAGATGGGCTCATGGAAAATGACCAGTATGGGAATTATATCCCATCTTTGGCAGAGGATTGGAGTGTATCCAAGGATGGCTTGACCTATACCTACAAACTGCGTAAGGATGCTAAATGGTATACTGCAGATGGAGATGAATATGCTCCTGTAACTGCCCAAGATTTTGTAACTGGTTTGAAATATGCAGCAGATAAAAAATCCGAAGCCTTATACTTGGTGCAAGAATCCGTTGCTGGTTTAGATGACTATATCAACGGGAAAACAAGCGACTTTTCAACTGTCGGAGTCAAGGCTCTTGACGACCAAACGGTTCAATATACCTTGACACGACCAGAATCTTACTGGAACTCAAAAACAACTTCAACCATTCTCTTCCCGGTCAATGCGGATTTCTTGAAATCAAAAGGTGATGATTTTGGGAAGGTAGACCCATCTAGTATTTTGTACAATGGACCTTTCTTGATGAAATCCTTTGTTTCAAAATCTGTTATCGAATTCAAGAAAAATCCCAACTACTGGGATGAAAAAAATGTCTTTGTGGATGATGTGAAATTGGCCTATTATGATGGTAGTGACCAAGATGCACTAGCACGTAACTTTGTAGAAGGGGTCTACAGCTATGCACGTCTCTATCCAAATAGCTCAAGTTTTGAAGGGATTAAAGAGAAGAATAAAGACAATATCATCTACAGCATGCAAAATGCGACGACATTTTTCTTGAACTTTAATCTAGATAGAAAATCTTATAATTTCACTTCTAAAACGACTGACATCGAAAAGAAATCTACCCAAGAAGCAGTT
>NZ_CAJZDT010000066.1:0-10318 GCF_915066115.1 uncultured Streptococcus sp.
TACACCCATTATGAATGACTATAGTATCATTCATAATAGTGATAATAACGAAATTCCGAATAGATATGCTCTAGGAAAGAAAATTGATGTCAATAGAGCAAAAATCGTAGATTTCACCGATATTAAACGAACTGACCATGTTAAATTTGCTTTAACTCACTTCTGTTTAGATGTAAATACATATAACGTTTACTATAATCATTATGTTTGTATTCTTAAATATATCAATGAGTTTATTAGTAATAATGATGGGAAATTTTTAATTGACAATACAGAAATATTAATAAAAAATGTAAAAAAACTGTAATTAGATGATTAATATAAAATATTACTTACAAACTTACAAGAATAGAACCTGATAGATTACATATCAAGCTCTCTTTTTTGGTTTATTCTATTTACTTAATGTTACTGTTTCACCACTATCTCCTGCTAAATCAGGCATTGTTACAGAATCTCCAGAAACTGAATATTTCAGCTCAGTACCATTGTTATCACTGATAATCTGTTTGTCTGTATCAATAGCTACTTTCTCGGAATAGAGGTACTTCACATTATTGCCTCTCTCTGAAAGGAGATTGATATTAAATATGTTTTCATCACCACTTACTTTTAGTTCGTAATGCAATGTCAATTCTTCGTCTTCGAATCCCATTTCAGAACCATCAATACCGCTTTTTTCGTATGAATATGTTCCTGATAGCTGACTATCATTAGTACTTGTACAGTGGTGCTGATAAAGAGATAGCTCAACTACTTACAAATGCAATTACCGTACAAACCGCATCAGAAACAAGAGTAAAATTTAATTGAAATCAACATATGAAAAAATCAATCCCCCCGAAAAATCCCCCCATTGAAGTATATAACCCTTCTAAACCCTTGATTTACAAGGGATAGGGATATACCAGTCTCAATTGAGTGGGAGTAGAGTTTCCTATAAAATAAAAAATAATACTGCTGGAGCATGGACTACAGTGGTATTATTTTTTATAATTTCAATATTAGGAAAATTTCTCGACTCTCAACTCCTCTTTTTAAATCCTTGAAACCATGCTATAATATAGTAAGTATAGCTCCAATAACCTAATGATAAAGATTTCTTACATCATCCGTAAGTGTTATTCTACTCTGATTCATATTATAATGAAAGTAACAAAAGATGGAGGTGTTTCACATGGAAACAATTTTACGAGTAGAATCATTAAAAAAGCATTATGGAAAAGAGCCGAATATCACCAAAGCCTTGAACGGTATATCTTTTCAAGTTGTCAAAGGTGAGTTCTTAGGGATTATGGGGAGCAGTGGTTCTGGGAAAACAACCCTTCTTAACTGTCTCGCTACTATCATCAAACCAACTGACGGCTCCATTCAAATGCAAGAAAAAGATTTAGGTCAGTTAAAAGGTAGTCAGTTAGCTGATTATCGTGGCAAGGAAATTGGCTATCTCTTCCAGAATTTTGAGCTTTTGGACAATCTGACTGCCAAAGAGAATATTTTACTTCCCTTATCTTTGCACAAGGTCGATGCCAATGCAGGCAAGGTTCGGTTAGAATTGCTTTCCCAGTATCTGGATATTTCTGAACTTCTGAATAAGTTCCCATCTCAATTATCAGGTGGTCAACGGCAAAGGGTAGCTGCTGCGCGCGCCTTAATTTTAGACCCTAAGATTGTATTTGCGGACGAGCCCACAGGGGCTTTGGATTCAAAAAATGCGACCATTTTGATGCAAAAATTATCCGAAATGAATCAAGTGGAAGAAACCACCATTCTCATGGTGACCCACGATTCCGTAGCAGCTAGCTTTTGCAACCGCATCTTGTTTATCCAAGATGGAAAACTATTCCATGAAATCCGTCGCGATTATCCAAGAGAAAGTCAAGAAGACTTCTATCACAGAATACTAAAGGTCATGGCTGCACTAGCTGGAGGTGATGGTAATGTTTTCTAAATTAGTCTCAAGAAATAGCAAGAGAGATCGAAAAAATAACGGCTTGTATTTCAGTTCTATGGTTCTGTCTATTATCTCCTTTTACATCATCCTTTCTTTGTCCCATCAAGATGTGATGATCTTTCTAAAACAAATAGAAAGTGACGCTGTAAATAAACTCTTTAGCATGATTCCCATTCTTTATGTAGCAACGCTCTTTATTCTCTTTTTTCTAGTCTACTTCGCAAGCAGTATGCAGATGGAAAGGAGAAAACATGAATTTGGTGTCTATCTCACACTGGGAATGCAAAGAAGCAAACTGTTCTTGCTACTTATGCTCGAGGATTTGAGAAACAGTGTCCTTGCCCTTGGAATAGGCCTTCCTATTTCCATCTTAATTTCAGAATTGATTAGCCTAATAACCGCTAAAATTGTGGGACTAGGGATTATTGAACATCAATTTTCTCTATCTACCACAGCTCTACTCTATACAGTCATCGGCTTCCTAGCTGTAAAATTAGCTGTTTTTGTCCTTTTAAGTACAAAGACTGCCAATATGGAAATCGGAAACCTGCTCGCCTATTCTCCTTCTGGGATGAAGAAACTACTCCCCAAGGGGGTGTACCTTCTTGCTTCTGTCCTCGGAATTTTGCTTCTAGGAACAGCCTATTACATGGGTATGAGTGGACAAGCTTGGGAAAATGTCATAACAATGGGCATCACCGTTCTCTTAGGAACTCTGGGAACTATCCTACTCTTCTTTGGTATGCGTTTATTTATAGACTTTTTGGTCAAGCTTGGAAACAATCGAAAACTTCATGCCTATAATTTTAGACAGATTCAGGAATTAGTTATCCAGCGCTCAACTATACTGGCCATCTGCTCCCTCTTAATCTTCTCTGCCTTGTGCCTCTTTGGAGCAGGTGTGGCCATTGCAAGCGGCAATCCAGGCAATCAAACCCACGTATTGGATTATACATTTAGAGATAGCAAGCAGGAAACAGATGAAAATCTTGATGTAAATGCAGTTAAAAAAGAGCTTGAAGCTGCCGGACTAGTATCACAGTTTTCAAAGATTCTGCAAATTAAAGTAGGCCAAACTAAAGAACACGAATCCGTGTCCTTTGAAGAGGTAATCAAGGAGTTGAAAAATCAAAAAGACAACAAGAACAAGGAAGTTTTGCTTCATAAATTTAAACAGTCTACTAATTTCCACCTCATACCAGTTTCCGAATACAATGAACTTAAAAAGGCTGCCAATCTTCCTCCTCTAGAACTAACTAATAAGGAAGCATATTTGTATATGGGGAAAGATTTTCTGCCAGATGAAAGTCTCGTCAACTCTGTCCTAAAGACAAAGCCTCAAATCAAAGTCATGGGAAATGATGTAAAATTGATTGGCGAGGTGGAGTCTTTGCCAATCGTAACGGATCATGAGATAACCCTCTCTGTCGCTCTCATAGTTCCAGATGAGATTTTTATGAGCTATACAGACGGTCGCTATTCGAACTATGTTAGCGGTATCCTGGCTCCTGAGCTAGTCAAGGAAAAAGGCTTGATGAGAGCTATCTCAGATACCAATGAAAAGCTAAATCAAACCTCTCTTGGCTATGAAAGCTATATACAAAATATGGGAAGGCAATTGTTTTACATTATCTCTGCCAGCTATGTCACCATCTATCTGTCTATCATCTTCCTTGTTGTCGCAAATACAATTATCGGCGTTCAGTTTTTGATGGGACAAAGACAATCCTATAGACGATACCAGACCTTAATCCATCTTGGTGCCAACTACGAAACTCTTTGTAAATCGTCAGAAAAGCAAGTCAACTGGTATTTCGGTCTACCAATAGCCCTTGCACTTATCAGTAGTAGCTTCGGAGTGAGCTCCCTCCTCACAGGAATAGTGCCCACTAGCGCAAGAATGGTTATGGGGCAGAAATTTATCACAGCCATGCTGATCGTACTGCTCTTAGCTGGCTTTGAAGTCATCTATATCAGAATTGTAAAGAAAAATAGCAACAAGTACTTATTGTCATTAATGGAACCCAAAAGAGATGAATAAGGTAGAATAAAATAGGAAAAGGAGGAACCGATATGAAGCATATTCTGGTTATTGAAGATGAAGCCTTGATTCGAGATGAAATTGTCATCTTGTTAGAGAAAGCGGGTTATCAAGTTGATAAGTTGACTGACTTCAAAGATACAAGCCAGCAAGTGCTGCAATACGATACAGATCTAATCATACTGGATTTGAATTTGCCAGGAGAAACAGGTTTTCAAATTTGTAAAAATCTCAAGTCAAAACGCTCTGTCCCTATATTGGTTCTCACTTCCCGTGAACAATTAAAAGATGAAATCTACGCCCTGAAATTAGGGGCAGATGAGTATCTAACAAAGCCTTTCAAGAAAGAAAGATTTTTGGCACGTATAGAAAATATCTTGAAACGCTATGAAGGCAGACAAAATCTACTTGAAAAAGATAATTTTCTGCTGGATAGACAGACCTATACCCTTTATATCAATGGACACTCGATTTTACTCCCCCAAAATCAAGGGAAATTGTTAGAAACTTTATTAGTGGCAACTGATTCTGTCGTCACAAAAGAAGAACTAAGCATGAAACTGTGGAATACAACTGAGTTCATCGATGAAAATGCCCTTCAAGTAAATATTGCAAGACTCAAAAAGGTGATGAAACAGGCTGGCATTGCACTTCAAGTCAAGTCCGTCAGAGGCATCGGTTACAAATTGGAAGAGGAAAGGGAATATGAAACAGAATCCTAAATATTTGGCTACCTATCTGCCTTGGTTACTTGTTCTCTTAGCATTTGATCTATTCACAGCTGTCCTGCTTTGGCTTTCAGACGTGAGAAAGTTTCAAGCCCTCATCATTCTCTATCTTTTAGCTACTGTCCTGCTCTTTTTCATCCTATCATTCCTACTGATAAGAAAAGAAAGAAAAAAATCCGCTGCCTATAAAGCCTTCATAGCCAATCCTAAGATGGATACGGAGCTGGATTTATTGCGTTTATCAAGTGCCTCAGAGAAAGAAAGCATCGAAGAAATCGCAAATGCGCTTTACCAAAGGCAAGCGGAAATAGGAAAGCTCAACTCATTACTAGCCGAATACGAGGACTATGTTGAAAAATGGGCTCATGAAATCAAACTCCCTCTATCGCTTCTTTCCCTCCTTTTGGACAATCAAAGTGACCAGTTGCCAAAGGATACAACTTTTAAGTTGGACTATGTGAAAAATCAAATCCAAGGAAATGTATCACAGATACTATTCTATTACAGAATGAAAAGTGAAAAAAATGATTTTCTATTTGAAGACCTTGACCTCCAAGAGTGTATCCAAGATCTTTTGGAAAACTTTGATCCCTTGCTCAAAGAAAAGAAATTTACGATTCAGCTAGAGAACATACATGGAATCTGCTACACCGATCAACGCAGTTTTGAATTTATCCTCTCTCAAATACTCGCCAACGCCCTTAAATATAGCTCTGACAAGCCCGAACTCAGTATTTCTATGTCAAAAGATAAGGGGCGCACAAGTCTGATTATTAGGGATAATGGCTGCGGAGTTAAAGCTTGCGACCTCCCTCATATCTTTGAAAAAGGCTTTACAGGTGATTCAGGTGATACAAGGAAAAAATCAACAGGTATGGGGCTCTATCTAGTCAAACAATTAGCAGATGCTTTAAAAATCGAAATCACAGTAAAATCCGAATGGACGCAAGGATTTGAAATCTCTCTTTCTATTTAGTCAATTTTTCGATTAAGAAAATTGCCTAATCATAGAAAGCACATATGTTATATCAAAAAGGAAAGCACTTCTGCTTTCCTTTTTTATTTGCGTTTCTTCTTAGCTTTTTTCATTTTATTCGCCATGCGTTTCATTGACTGTTTCATAGCAAATTCACCGATTTTACCTTTTAATCCACCACCAAACATCTGGCTCATATCTGGCATTCCCGCTCCTCCTAGAGCTGATAAGTCAGGCATACCACCTTGTCCCATCATTCCTTCAAGGGCAGACATATCCATTCCTCCCATATTTGGCATATTTTTAGGAAGGTTGTTTGGATTGATTCCCATTTGCTTCATCATTTTGTTCATATCTCCAGACATAACACCCTGCATGAGCTGTTTAGCCTGGTTAAAGTCCTTGATAAATTTATTGACTTCGACGAATGTATTTCCAGAACCTGAGGCAATACGACGACGACGGCTTGGATTTAACAAATCTGGATTTTCACGTTCTTCAGGCGTCATAGAAGACACAATGGCACGTTTGCGTACAATCTGGCGTTCATCTACCTTCATGTTTTGGAGGGCTGGATTGTTAGCCATACCTGGAATCATCTTGAGCAAGTCTTCCATTGGTCCCATGTTTTGCACCTGATCCAACTGATCAATGAAATCATTGAAATCAAAGGTGTTTTCACGCATCTTCTCAGCCATTTCAAGGGCTTTTTGCTCATCGTATTCCTGAGAAGCTTTCTCAATCAAAGTGAGCATATCCCCCATACCAAGGATACGGCTAGACATACGGTCTGGGTGGAAGGTTTCGATATCTGTAATCTTTTCACCTCTACCAGTGAACTTGATTGGTTTTCCAGTAATGTGACGAACAGATAGAGCCGCACCACCACGAGTATCCCCATCAATCTTGGTAAGGATAACCCCAGTTACTTCTAACTGAGCATTAAACTCACGCGCAACATTGGCCGCTTCCTGACCAATCATAGCATCAACGACAAGCAGGATTTCATTTGGTTGAGCCAAGGCTTTCACGTCACGAAGCTCATTCATCAAAAGCTCATCAATCTGCAAACGACCTGCCGTATCAATCAAGACATAGTCGTTGTGATTGGTTTGGGCTTGTTCCAAACCTTGACGTACAATCTCCACAGCTGGAACCTCTGTTCCTAGAGCAAAAACTGGTACATCAATCTGTTGTCCCAAGGTTTTAAGCTGGTCAATGGCAGCTGGACGATAGATATCCGCCGCAATCATCAAAGGACGAGCATTTTCTTCTTTCTTGAGTTTGTTGGCCAATTTACCAGCAAAGGTTGTTTTACCAGCCCCCTGTAAACCAACCATCATGATGATTGTAGGAATCTTAGGTGACTTGATAATTTCTGCCGTATCAGAACCTAAAACGGCTGTCAGTTCCTCATCAACGATTTTAATAATTTGTTGCGCAGGATTAAGGGTATCAATGACCTCATGCCCAACTGCACGCTCACGAACTTTCTTGATAAAGTCCTTTACAACAGGCAAGGCAACGTCGGCCTCAAGCAAGGCCAAGCGAATTTCTTTGGTTGCCTCTTGGACATCAGATTCAGAGATTTTTCCTTTTTTACGTAGATTTTTAAAGACGTTCTGTAAACGTTCTGTTAAACTTTCAAATGCCATTTTTCTTCCTCTTATTCTCTATTATCAATGCTTGTTAAAATTTCTATCTGTTCCTTCAGAAAGTCATCCTTGGGATAGCGCTCCAAAATCTGGTCAAAAATCTGACTGCGGACAATGTAGTCCGAGTACATGTGCAATTTCATCTCATAATCTTCCAGAATCTTTTCTGTCCGCTTGATATTGTCGTAAACAGCCTGACGACTGACACCGAACTCCTCGGCAATCTCAGCAAGGCTGTAATCATCAGCGTAGTAGAGCTCGATATAATTCATTTGCTTATCTGTCAAAAGCGCTGCATAAAATTCAAAGAGCGCATTCATGCGATTGGTTTTTTCGATTTCCATAACCTTTATTATACCAAAAAATCTATTATACTTCTACATTAGAAATCATTCTAATAAAGATAGAAAAATAATGGTAAGTTCTAAAAGCAACTTCCACATAACTTTTCAACGTAGAATTTTTTTCGATTTAGGTTCGCTTTCTTTTGAGGGTCAAGCGGCTTTTTCCCCGTGTTTTTTCAGACCCAAGCCAATCTCAACTTCCAGTTGCCACTCATGAATCCAACTTACTTGCCTAGAACTTAGTGAGTATATTTGTGGCTATTGTCTGCGACCATAATACGAATCCCATCAATGAAAATCTCAGTTTAGTCAACAAAGAAAAGCCCTTAGAAACTTGTAGTCTAAAGGCTTTGTCTTAAATCTGAAACCAACGTGGATAACGTTGGTCTTTTACTTTTACCCAATCACACTTCCGTTTGGTACAGCTGGATCAACTGTAAGAAGGGTTAATTGTCCATCATGTTCAGCTGAGAGAATCATCCCTTGGCTGACATATTTTTTCATCATTTTACGTGGTTTGAGGTTGGCAACAATTTGGACTTTCTTGCCGACCAATTCTTGTTCATTTGGATAGTACTTCGCAATTCCTGAAAGGATTTGACGGTCTTGACCATCACCAGCATCTAGGCGGAATTGGAGCAGCTTATCAGAACCTTCTACTTTGGAAACTTCTTTGACTTCTGCAACACGAATTTCAACCTTGTCAAAGTCTTCAAACTTAATTTCTTCCTTGTTTAGTTTGAGTTCAACCTCATCTGGATTCCATTCTTTTTCGACTGCTGGTTTATTGCCTTCCATTTGTTCCTTGATATAGGCGATTTCTTCTTCCATATCGAGACGTGGGAAGATTGGTGTTCCTTTGGCGACTACTGTTACACCCTCAGGGAAATTAGCCAAACTCAAGTTCTCAAGGCTCGCTACTTCTTCCAATCCAAGTTGAGTCAAGACTGCACGACTGGTTTCCATCATAAATGGTTCAATCAAGTGAGCTACGACACGAAGGCTGGCTGCCAAGTGGCTCATAACACTTGCCAATTGGTCACGAAGTGCTTCATCCTTAACCAAGACCCATGGAGCTGTCTCGTCGATGTATTTATTAGTACGAGAGATAAGAGTCCATACTGCTTCTAGGGCACGTGGGTAGTCAACTGCTTCCATGTGTGTATGGTAGTCAGCGATTGATTCAGCAGCTACTTGAGCAAGAGCATTGTCAAATTCTGTCACACCTTCCACATAGGCTGGAATTTGCCCATCAAAGTACTTGTTAATCATAGAAACCGTACGGTTGAGGAGGTTTCCAAGGTCATTGGCTAATTCATAATTGATACGGCCGACATAGTCTTCAGGAGTGAAGGTTCCGTCTGAACCAACTGGAAGACTACGCATGAGGTAGTAACGAAGCGGATCTAGTCCATAACGCTCTACTAACATTTCAGGATAAACGACATTCCCTTTAGACTTAGACATCTTTCCGTCTTTCATGACAAACCACCCATGGGCAATCAAACGATCTGGTAATTTGATATCCAACATCATCAGAAGGATTGGCCAGTAGATTGAGTGGAAACGAAGAATGTCTTTTCCTACCATATGGAAGACAGTTCCATTCCAGAACTTGTCAAAGTTACCATGTTCGTCTTGACCATAGCCAAGAGCTGTCGCATAGTTAAGAAGGGCATCAATCCAAACATAGACAACGTGTTTTGGATTAGATGGTACTGGAACACCCCATGTAAAGGTTGTACGAGAAACAGCCAAGTCTTCCAAACCTGGTTCGATGAAGTTGCGGAGCATTTCATTAAGACGACCATCAGGAGTGATAAATTCAGGATGGGATTTAAAAAATTCGACCAAGCGGTCTTGGTATTTGCTGAGGCGAAGGAAGTATGATTCTTCAGATACCCATTCCACTTCGTGACCTGATGGAGCAATACCGCCCGTCACATTTCCAGCTTCGTCACGGAAAACTTCTGCAAGTTGACTTTCTGTAAAGAATTCCTCATCTGAGACTGAATACCAGCCAGAGTATTCACCTAAGTAGATGTCATCTTGAGCCAGCAAGCGTTCAAAGACCTGCGCCACTACTTTTTCATGGTAGTCATCCGTTGTGCGGATGAATTTATCGTATGAGATATCTAGTAATTTCCAGAGTTCTTTGACTCCAACTGCCATCCCATCAACATAGGCTTGAGGTGTGATGCCAGCTTCTTCAGCTTTTTGCTGGATTTTTTGGCCATGCTCATCAAGACCTGTCAAATAAAAGACATCGTAGCCCATGAGGCGTTTGTAACGAGCTAGGACATCACAAGCGATAGTTGTGTAGGCAGAACCGATATGGAGTTTACCAGATGGATAGTAAATCGGTGTTGTAATATAAAAATTCTTTTCAGACATAATTTTTCCTTTCCAGGCAAATGAAACCTGTTTTTCTAACACTTCATTATATCATATTTTTAGTGATTTTCGATAGGAAAATCCATACAAAAACAAGACAGACAACTGTCCATCCTGTTTTTTCTGCTCTATATCTTATTCATAACGAAGGGCTTCGATTGGATCAAGTTTCGATGCCTTATTGGCTGGCGAGACACCCCCACGAACACCTCACCCCTACCTCACG
>NZ_CAJZDT010000067.1:0-10124 GCF_915066115.1 uncultured Streptococcus sp.
TCTTTATTTAATGACTATATAATACTAGACCATCCTTAAATTTTGCTTAAGAACAAACAAATTTTATTATTTTTCTCGATTCATCCAAGTCATTCCTATACAATTATAGGTGGATAAGATTTCAAAGCCCATAGAACGATAGAATCCCAAGGTTCTTTCTGTCTGGCCTGTCACCAGCTGGACTTGATAGGCATCTTTGTAATCCTCTAAAGCCTCTTTCATCAAGGAACTACCAATCCCTCGGCACTGATAGATTGGTAAAACGATTAAATCCTGAACCAGTACTGATGAAAAACCATCTCCAACCAAACGAATCAAGCCCACCACAGCATCACCATCAAGTGCCAGATAAATCGCTAATGAATGAGATAAGGCCTGCTCCAGCATCTCTGATTGATCGGTATAATTTGTCCAACCGACAGCCTGATAGAGATGCAAAACATCCTCTAACTTGACAATTTCTTGCTTTTTAATAGTAATCATCTCAACACCTCTTAGCATTCTCTCAAGCTCTTGTACTGTCGTCCATTTTTATCAAAATTTTCAGGAGCCAACCATGTTTCTAAACGAGCTTTGACTTGGGGCCAGTCCTTATCAATCATAGACAACCAATCCGTATCTCTTGTACGCCCCTTATATACGACTGCCTGACGGAAGGTTCCTTCATAGACAAATCCCAAACGCTCCGCAGCTCGTCTGGATGGCAGATTAAGAGAATCACATTTCCATTCGTAGCGACGATAGTTCAGCTCCTCAAAAACATAGCGAGCTAGGAGATACTGGGCTTCTGTCCCTATTCGTGTCCCCCTGAGATCTGGAGAAAAAGTGACCGCTCCCACTTCTATCACTAGGTTATTCTGGTCAATGCGCATGAGAGAAAATGTTCCCAAAGCCTTACCAGTTTCCTTGTCTATAATTGCATAGTAAAAGCGATCCTTACGAGTCAACATCTGATTTAAAACGGCAACCAGCTCCTCCATATCCGCCACTGGTTCCTGAAAGAGGTAAGTCCACATCTCCCGAGGAGTATCTGGACCATAAACAGCTAATAAATCCTCCGCATGCTTTTCTATCGAGAGAGCCTCTATTCGAGCATAACGCCCTTCTAAGAAATCAATAGAAGGCAGTGCACCGGGTGTATAACCTTCCATTGACTCACCAATCATCTGACCATATTCGTTTACTGGCATAGCTTTCTCCTTATTCACTTATTGAATATAGTATAACATATCTCAATGAAAATTTTAGGAAACACTTGGTTTTCTATTCAATAATGCAAACTCCTCTTATAAAAATCATCCATCCACTTTATGGAGGAATAATCAAATATGGGAACGAGTGAGTTAATGTCCCTTATGCTTCTCTCTATTTTTTACTGTTTGTATTCAAATTTCTCTTGTTTTAGTGTTTGCTTTTGTAGACTGGACTACCAACCAGAACTGTGTTTTTATCTTAGTTAGGACTATTATAGTACGGTTCAGCACTATCTACAAATTCTTCAGATGTGTATCAAAAAAATTTATCGTAACAAGCCAAGAGTCTACACTTTCTTTCATTAATAAGCACCAATCTTTTCGATAACGATGATTCGGTTGATAAGCAACCGTCAACATATGCCCTGTTTCATGGTATTTTTTAAACAAAATGGATTCCCCTTTATAATGTGAAATGATATCATCTATCGCGGATGATGCATTCCATATTTCATCAACATCGCTTCCTAGTAATAATAAAGGGGAGGAAATTTTACTCACATCAATCTGAGCCCTACTATCTTCAGGAATATGTTTTCCAAAAAACTTGTTTAACAAATAATCTCCTAACTGGAATTTTTGATAAGGAAGTTCCTTTTGTAAATATGTCCAAGAAGATGAATTAGAATTAAGTTTTCCCTTTATTCCCTCAAATATTACATTTGAGGGAGAATTGAGTACTAAACATTGCACATCATCCAAAATACTTTGTCCAGCCAGAACAAGCTCTGCTCCTTTAGAGCGACCATATATTCCTATTTTTGTATTATCAACTTGAGGATGATGATATAGAAAATCTTTCGCTTCCTCCAGACATTCTATTGGAATTCGCTCTAAATTTTGGGGTAATCCCTCTAAACCAAAATAAGCTATTGCAAGACAAATATAGCCTCTAGAAGATAAAAGTTGGGCAATATTCTGAGCTTTTTCAATTCTTCCCTCACTACCGCTAACAATAATCACGGCTGGCGCCCTTCTTAACTTTTCATCATAAAATAATCGACCTTGAAAATGCTTGTCATAGATATCTTGATATCTTACTCCCAGATTCATATAACGCCTTACAAAACTTTGCTCCGCGACCATATCTTTCCCCAGCCTGATTTTAATTTCAACACCAAAACAATCTCGTAATGGAATTCTATCAAGAGAACTCGGTAATCTCCTTTTCCTATTCTTCAACGGTTTCGCATTAAAGAATAATCCCATTTCTGAAACTCCTTTATAAGATCCCGAAATAGATGCTGTCTGAGAGGTATCAATCATACCGTCCTGATCAGATAAAAAAATTGCGGTTGATTTCCATATAACATCATGATCTAAAAGCAAGGGAGCATTTATACAGTAATAATCAGACAGGTACATTTCTACACAATACATTGCCCTTGGTTCTAAACCATTGATAGCAATATAAAAAGATTCATCCGCTAAATCTGTTTGTGAAATCAGTTCTATGTTTACAGTCATATCTTCTCCTTTTTGTTAATTCGCTTAACAATTATATTTGAAATTTACCGTGACTTTTACCACGGTAATTCTCTCCACACCTTTTCAATATCATCCATCAATTTCACAACTGTTTTAAGTTCCACCTCGCTATAGTTGTTTAAAACTGAAAAGATTGATTTTTCAATATATGCTTGTTGCTCCTTATGGATTTTAAAAATTTCGATGCCTTTTTCAGATAATCTCAAATATTTATTTTTCCCATTATTCGGATCAAAATCAAAAACAACTAAATTTTTTTGAATCAATCTCCTAACACTTTGAGTTATTGCACTTCTTGAAACTTCTAATAATTCAGATAATTTTACTAGATTTAAGGGCTGATTTTCCCCAATCACAACAATCAAATGTACCTCATTCAAAGTAATGGATTTGTCAACACCACTTTTATGTTGATTTTTTTTTAACTGGTCAAACGCTAAAATAAATCTATTGAAACGATTATTAAATGCAATAAATTCTTTTTTATCCATAATCTCTCTTTTCTTTGTTAATCATATTAACAAAACAGAAACTTCCTGTCAAATAAAAAATCCTCCAGATTCTACTCTGAAGGATTCCTATCTTATTTCACAACGATATTTACCAGCTTATTAGGTACACTAATCACTTTCACGATGTCCTTACCGTCAATTTCTGCTTTGACTTTTTCATCAGCGAGAGCAATTTCTTGTAATTCTTCGCGTGACAGGTCTTTAGCGACCATGAGTTTGGCACGGACTTTACCTTTGATTTGGACAACGATTTCGATTTCGTCTTCAACTAATTTGCTTTCGTCCCATGTTGGCCAAGCCACATAAGAGATTGACTCACCTGTTGCTGCAACTGTTTGCCAGAGCTCTTCTGCCAAGTGAGGCGCAAATGGTGCAATCAATTGGATAAAGCCTTTGGCGTAGTCTGCATAAAGCTTGTCTTCCTTGTTAGCTGCATTGACAAAGACCATAAGTTGGGCAATGGCTGTGTTGAATTTGAGGGACTCGATTTGCTCAGTGACAGATTTGACTGTTTCGTTGTAGACCTTGTCAAGAGCGCCATTGTTTTCTGCAACGATTTCCTTGCTTGTAATCAAACGGTAAACACGGTCAAGGAACTTACGGCTTCCTTCCAGACCTTCTTCTGACCAAGCAATCGAAGCATCAAGTGGTCCCATGAACATTTCATAGACACGAAGGGTATCGGCACCGTATTGTTCCACCACGTCGTCTGGGTTAACAACGTTCTTGAGCGATTTAGACATCTTAGCTGGTGCTTGCTCCAACTCTTCCCCTGTTTCCACATGGAAGAAAGAACCGTCACGTTTTTCAACCTTATCGGTTGCCACAAGAGCCCCACGGTGGTCACGGTAGCTTGTTCCCAAAATCATTCCTTGGTTAAAGAGTTTTTGGAATGGTTCCTTAGTTGGAACAACACCGAGGTCATAGAGGAATTTGTGCCAGAAACGAGCGTAAAGCAAGTGAAGTACAGCATGCTCTGCCCCCCCCACATAGATATCTACTGGCAACCATTGTTTGAGAAGGTCCTCATCAGCCAATTTCTCAGTGTTGTGTGGATCGATATAGCGGAGGTAGTACCAGCTTGAACCTGCCCATTGTGGCATGGTGTTGGTTTCACGACGACCTTTAACACCATCTTCACGAGTCACTTCAAGCCAATCTGTCAAGTTAGCTAGTGGACTTTCCCCTGTACCTGAAGGGCGGATGTCCTTGGTTACAGGCAAGACAAGTGGCAATTCACTTTCAGGAACAGCTGTTGAAGTTCCATCTTCCCAATGAATGATAGGAATTGGCTCACCCCAGTAACGTTGACGGCTAAAGAGCCAGTCGCGGAGACGGTAAGTAACCTTCTCTTGTCCACAGCCTTTTTCTTCCAACCAAGCCACAATCTTGGCAATAGCATCTTCTTTGTTGAGTCCATCTAGGAAGTCTGAATTAACGTGAAGGCCATCTTCTGTGTAGGCAGCTTCTGCTACATTTCCACCTTCAAGTACTTCGACGATTGGAAGGTCAAATTGTTTGGCAAATTCCCAGTCACGTTGGTCGTGGGCTGGCACAGCCATGACCGCACCTGTTCCATAGCTAGCAAGAACATAGTCCGCAATCCAGATTGGAATTTCCTTGCCATTAACAGGGTTGATGGCATAAGCACCAGTCCAAACCCCTGTTTTTTCCTTGGCAAGATCTGTACGAGCCAAGTCAGACTTGAGGCTAGCTTGGTGTTTGTAGTCTGCTACTGCTTCTGCTTGCTCTGTGCTTGTGATGGCATCTACTAGTTCATGCTCAGGAGCCAAAACGGTGAAAGTCGCACCGAAAAGAGTATCAGGACGAGTGGTAAAGACTGTGAATTCCTTATCAGTTCCCTTAACCTTGAAGGTTACATTAGCACCAGTTGATTTACCAATCCAGTTGCGTTGCATGTCCTTGATGGACTCTGGCCAATCAAGTTCATCTAAGTCATTGAGCAAGCGATCCGCATAGGCCGTGATTTTGAGCATCCATTGGCGCATTGGTTTGCGGACAACTGGATAGCCCCCACGCTCAGAAGTTCCATCAGGAAGTACCTCTTCGTTAGCAATGGCTGTTCCCAATTCCTCAACCCAGTTTACTGGCACTTCCGCTTCATAGGCCAAGCCTTTTTCGTAAAGCTTAGTGAAAATCCATTGCGTCCACTTGTAGTAGTTTGGATCTGTCGTATTGACTTCACGATCCCAGTCATAAGAAAATCCAAGCGCATTGATTTGTCGTTTGAAGTTGGCAATGTTTTCAGCTGTAAATTCTGCTGGGTCATTACCAGTATCCATAGCGTATTGCTCTGCAGGCAAACCAAAAGCATCCCAACCCATTGGGTGAAGGACATTGTATCCTTGCGCACGTTTGAAACGGCTGAGGATATCGGTTGCAGTATAGCCTTCTGGATGTCCTACGTGCAATCCAGCTCCAGACGGATACGGAAACATGTCAAGCGCATAAAACTTAGGTTTTGATGCATCTGTTCCTGTCTTAAATGTATGATGTTCTGCCCAGTAGCCCTGCCACTTAGGCTCAATTTCTTTATGATTGTAAAAACTCATGGTCTCTCTCCAATTTTGTGATGTTACTATTATACCATTTTTGAGGGAATTTGAAAGACGAGAAATGTTCTTTTGGGCTTGTATGCCAAGAAAGACCGAATCGCAAATCCAGCTTATGTAGCAGTATAAAAAATTAGCCCCCATTTGGAGCTAACTTCTTTTAACTATTTGTCTCTTCCATCTTCTCACGTCCTAGTTCTCGGTAACTACGGTCGCCGACAACTTCTACGCTAAACTGGCCGTCCTCATATTCAAGTATCGTCACGCTACCATTATCTAGACCATGCGGATGCATACCATTAATTAGATAAACAATGGTTCCAATAGTCATTCCGTGGCTGACAACGAGGGCATTGCCCCCACCCTGCTCTTCCATTTCTTTGGCAATCGCTTCAAAGCCTTCCTTAATTCGGCCACTGAGTTTTTCCCAGCCTTCAGCCCAACCAGCTGTATCGACCTCTACCAAACCCTCAGCCAGTTCAGCATAAGACAATTGGTGAACGTGGTCCACATTAAAGATACGAGGAATAATGCCCATGAAAAGATCACCATCATAAGCTCCGTCAAAACTACCGAAACACCATTCTCTGATACGCTTGTCCATGCGATAAGGGATTTTTCCCTGCAAGCCAAGTTCATCAAGGATAATTCCCATTGTCTGAATGGTGCGCCCAGAATCACTCGAATAAGCACGCTCAAACTGTAGACCAGATTCGCGCAAACCGATTCCTAATTCTTGAATCCCTCGTTCACCTTCAGCTGTTAAGGGAGTATCGCTCCAACCTTGCGCGCGACCAATCGTGTTAAACATAGTCTTGCCATGACGTACCAAATACAATCGTACTTTTACCATTTTCCGTCCTCCGTTTGCTTCTATTATATCATGGATGATAAAACAAAAGCCACCCAGACAGGCGACTTTTGCAGGAGATTATTATGAAAAAGTTTAGGAGTTCTATTAAATAAAGATATTAGATGAAAATCAAATTCAAACTAAATCAGTGTTATCTGTTTCAAATAATATTAGGAGGTCTTTATTTAATGATTATAGTATACACAGCCAACCTTAAATAGAACTTAAAATTTCTCCTATTTTCTTAATTTTTAAAACTATGAATTGGTGCTGGAATTTGTCCACCGCGAGAGATGAAATCGACAGACGAAGCCCCATTGACCTTCATAACAGGTGCAGTACCTAATAGGCCACCAAACTCAATCATATCGCCTTCTTTTCCTTTTGGAATAATACGAACAGCCGTAGTTTTCATGTTAATGACACCAATTGCAGCTTCGTCTGCAATCATAGCCGCAATGGTTTCAGCAGGTGTATCCTCCGGAATGGCAATCATATCCAAACCAACAGAACAGATAGCCGTCATAGCTTCTAGTTTTTCCAGATTAAGAGAGCCATTTTGCACTGCAGCAATCATTCCTTCATCTTCTGAAACAGGGATAAAGGCACCAGACAAACCACCAACTTGGTTGCAGGCCATGACTCCGCCCTTCTTAACTTGGTCATTCAAGAGAGCCAAGGCAGCCGTCGTCCCATGCGTACCAACTGTTTCTAGCCCCATTTCTTCAAGGACACGTGCAACAGAATCTCCAACAGCAGGAGTTGGCGCCAAACTCAAGTCCACAATACCAAACTCCACACCGAGTCTCTCACTGGCCATTTGACCAACCAATTGACCGATACGAGTGATCTTGAAGGCAGTCTTCTTAACTGTTTCGGCTACTACATCAAAGCTCTGTCCACGAACTTTTTCCAAGGCACGTTTCACCACACCAGGACCAGAAACTCCGACATTGATGATAACATCTGCCTCCCCAACACCATGGAAGGCACCAGCCATAAACGGATTGTCCTCAACAGCATTAGCGAATACAACCAACTTAGCTGCCCCCATATCAGATAAAGTTGCCGTTTCCTTGATAACTCGTCCCATATCTGCGACAGCCGTCATATTGATGCCAGACTTGGTTGAGCCGATATTGACTGACGAGCAAACCTTATGCGTTTCAGCCAAAGCGCGAGGAATAGAATTGATGAGAATCTCATCTCCCTTTTGGTACCCCTTTTGTACCAAGGCAGAGAAACCACCAATAAAGTCCACTCCAATCTCTTTCGCAGCCTTATCAAGCGCTTTTGCCAAAACTACATAGTCTGCGGCATCTGTCGCTGCTCCAATCAGAGAAATAGGAGTCACCGATACACGCTTATTAACGATAGGAATTCCCAACTCAGCTGCAATTTCATCGCCAACAGCCACTAAATTAGCCGCCTTGGTCGTAATCTTTTGATAAATTTTCTCCGCAGCACGATTAATATCTGGATCGATACAGTCCAAAAGGGAAATCCCCATGGTAATGGTTCTAATATCGAAATTTTGCTCCTCAATCATGGAGATGGTTTCAGTAACTTGTCTAATATCCATGATAACCTCCTAGATATTATACATAGCTTCGAAAATCGCTGCACTCTGAATGTTGATTTTCACATTTAAAATTTGTCCAAAAGCTTCAAATTCATTACGAAGATAGGTAAAATCTTGCTTTTTATCACTAGAGACGACAGCCATCATCGTGAAATATTCATCCAAGACAGTTTGAGAGATATCGTCAATATTCAATCCTAATTCTGCAATTTTGCCAGAAACTCCTGCAACAATTCCAGATTTATCTTTACCAACAACAGTTATAATCGCTTTCATAAGCAAACTCCAATTCTTCTTTTAATAGGAAACCTGAACATTAAACAGGATTCTTTTCAAATAGTATAGCATAATTCTAACGAAAATACTCAAAAACGCCTGCTTACGAAGTTGTTCTTAAGAAAAAAACAATTTCGTAAACAAGCGTCTACTATCCCAACTTATGATGAGTGTTCCCGCTAGGACCGAAATCCTAGCGGTAGACCAGAGCTAGACTAAGAGCACAAGACTCCATCATCATAACACTCAACAAAATTGATGATTTTATACTAATTCGATGATCGCCATTGGCGCTGCATCACCACGACGTGGTTCAGTTTTAAGGATACGAGTGTATCCACCGTTACGTTCAGCATAACGAGGTGCGATTTCTGAGAACAATTTTTGAAGTGCTGTAGTAGAAGTGTACTTATCAGTTGCTTCATCATAGTTTTCAGATGCGATTTCATTACGTACGAAAGCAGCTGCTTGACGACGTGCATGCAAATCACCACGTTTACCTAGAGTAATCATTTTTTCAACAGTTTTACGGATTTCTTTAGCACGAGCTTCAGTTGTCACGATTGATTCGTTGATCAAAAGGTCAGTTGTCAAATCGCGAAGCATTGCTTTACGTTGTGAGCTAGTGCGTCCTAGTTTACGGTAAGCCATGTATTCCTCCTTTATTTATCTTTTAATCCAAGACCCAAATCAATGAGTTTGAGTTTCACTTCTTCCAAACTCTTGCGTCCAAGATTTCGTACTTTCATCATCTCTGCTTCAGATTTTTCTGTCAAATCATGCACAGTATTGATACCGGCACGTTTCAAACAGTTGTATGAACGCACAGACAAGTCCAGTTCCTCAATCGTACGATCCAAAATACGATCGTCAGATTCAGTGTCAGCTTCTTTCATCACTTCAGTTGACTTAGCAATCTCAGTAAGATTTGTAAACAAATCAAGATGTTCTGTCAAAATACGTGCTGAAAGCCCTAAAGCATCTTCTGGAATAATTGTTCCATTTGTCAAGATTTCAAGGGTTAATTTGTCAAATCCATCATTGCTACCTACACGAGCAGGTTCCACTTGATAGTTGACTTTTGTAACTGGTGTATAAATAGAATCTACAGCAAGTGTTCCAACTGGTGCATTATCTTTTTTATTTTCATCAGCAGGTACATATCCACGACCACTGTTAACAGTCATAGTCGCTTTTAGAGAAGAACCTTCACCAATTGTAAAAAGATAATGATCTGGATTTACAATTTCAATATCGCTATCTGTCAAAATGTCACCAGCTGTTACTTCAGCAGGACCTTCAACATCCAGTTCGATGATTTTTTCGTCTTCAACGTACGATTTCACTGCAATTCCTTTAATGTTCAGAATGATTTGCATCACGTCTTCACGAACACCTGGAACTGTGTCAAACTCATGCAACACACCATCAATATTGATAGATGTCACAGCTGCTCCTGGTAGAGAAGCTAGAAGTACACGACGAAGAGAGTTACCAAGAGTTGTACCGTAGCCACGTTCAAGTGGTTCGATTACAAACTTGCCATAATCTTTATTTTCATCAATTTTTGTTATATTTGGTTTTTCA
>NZ_CAJZDT010000068.1:0-9930 GCF_915066115.1 uncultured Streptococcus sp.
TTGAGCAACCTGCGGCTAGCTTCCTAGTTTGCTCTTTGATTTTCATTGAGTATAAAATGCCAGAAAAAGAGCATAAAAGAGTACACAAAAAGAGACAAAAACAAGATCTACTAAATAAAGTTCTTTATTTGATAGACTTAGTTGTTCATGTCTCCCTTACCTCCGAGTATTAGTATCTCTATACTATACCTTTCAGGATATTTTGTCAACAGAAAACTGACAATTCTAATCTCTAAAATCCGAAAACAGGTCCATAAAGAGTTAGTACGTGTTTGACATGCTCGTAATGGAACTTGTCATAGTTGCGCCAAGCGGTACGTGCTTGATCGTTTAGTTTTAGGCTACCAAGGCCTATCAGAAGACTGGTACGTTGGTAAAATTTCTCAAGGTCGATTAAAATACTGTTGTTCAACTTTTCCGCTTTTTTGAGCTCTTTTATAGTAGTGTTTAGCAGCTCTTGTAGTCGAGTATCATCTGCAGTACCCTGTTTGCAGCTTTGGAAACTTTTATTTAACTCGGATAGGAGTTGGGTTGCATTAGTAATGAGTTCTTTGTCTTCCATGTGAGCATCCTCCTTGCTCTGATGTATTCTTGTCTATAGTATAGCACTAAAAAACAAAAATGTCATAGTAAATATGTTAAAAAATCGAATTTTATTTACAAAGTTTGATAGGCTGATTTGTAGCCCTTTCATGGTATAATCAAGAGAGTAAATCTTTATGGAGGAAGTATGAAATTAAATATTCAAGAGATTCGCAAGCAGTCTGAAGGCTTGCAATTTGAACAAAGTTTAGACCTAGTCGCAGACTTACGTAATCGTAATCAAGAGATTATAGATGTGAAAGATATACTTGCAGTTGGGAAAGTACAGTACGAAGATCGTATGTATTTCTTAGATTATCAATTGTCTTACACCATTGTTCTTGCTTCTAGTCGCAGTATGGAGCCAGTTGAGTTAGTTGAATCTTATCCAGTAACGGAAGTTTTCATGGAAGGCGCAAGCAACCACTTGGATCAGGAAGTTTTAGATGATGATTTGGTCTTGCCTATCGAAAATGGAGAACTTGACCTTGCTGAGAGCGTATCAGACAATATTCTGCTCAATATCCCTATTAAGGTCTTGACGGCTGAAGAAGAGGCGGGTCAAGGTTTTGTCTCAGGAAATGATTGGCAAATCATGACAGAGGAAGAATACCAAGCCCAACAAGCAGTTAAGAAAGAAGAAAACAGTCCTTTTGCTGGCTTACAAGGACTATTTGACGGAGACGAATAATGGTCTTGTCAAAAAAACGAGCACGAAAAGTGCTGGAAGAAATAATTGCTCTGTTTCCAGATGCCAAGCCCAGTCTTGATTTTACCAATCATTTTGAACTACTAGTTGCGGTCATGTTGTCAGCTCAGACAACGGATGCAGCGGTAAATAAGGCCACACCAGGTCTCTTTGCTGCCTTTCCAACGCCACAAGCCATGTCTGTAGCGACAGAGAGTGAGATTGCTTCACACATTTCTCGCCTGGGACTGTATCGGAATAAGGCTAAATTCCTTAAAAAATGTGCCCAACAGTTACTAGATGATTTTGATGGCCAAGTTCCTCAAACACGTGAGGAATTGGAAAGTCTTGCAGGAGTTGGTCGCAAGACAGCCAATGTTGTCATGAGTGTGGGCTTTGGGATTCCAGCCTTTGCAGTGGATACTCATGTGGAGCGTATCTGCAAACACCACGATATTGTCAAAAAATCAGCGACACCGCTTGAGGTGGAAAAGCGGGTCATGGATATCTTGCCACCGGAGCAGTGGTTAGCTGCCCATCAGGCCATGATTTATTTTGGAAGAGCCATTTGCCATCCTAAAAATCCAGAGTGTGACCAGTACCCACAGTTATATGACTTTAGCAATTTATAAGCAATTTATAAGATGGGGTTTCAAAAGTTTTTGCTTGATTTTAAGCATGCTTTGTGCTATAGTATTTGATAACTAAATATTCCTTTAAACCTGTCCCGTGAGGCAGGCAAGGAGAACGATTAAGTAGTAGGGTGAAGTCTATACTGTTTGCAGTAGGGCTCGCTTGGCTATACATTTCAAGTCTCCTTGTTTAAGGAGACTTTTCTTTTTGGAGGTTTGTCATGAAGGCAAAAGAAGTTGTAGACGAATTGACTGTCAAACGAGCGATTACGCGTATTACTTATGAGATTATCGAACGCAACAAAGATTTGAATAAAATCGTCTTGGCTGGTATTAAAACTCGTGGTGTCTTTATCGCCCACCGAATCCAAGAACGTTTGGAACAGCTAGAAAATCTTTCAGTTCCTGTTGTGGAATTGGATACTAAACCTTTCCGTGATGATGTTAAAAGTGGAGAAGATACTTCTTTGGTTTCTGTCGATGTGACAGACCGCGAAGTTATCTTGGTGGATGATGTGCTCTATACAGGTCGTACCATCCGTGCTGCTATTGATAATATTGTAGGTCATGGTCGTCCTGCGCGCGTGAGTTTAGCAGTTCTAGTCGATCGTGGACATAGAGAATTGCCAATCCGTCCAGATTACGTTGGAAAAAACATACCAACTAGTCGTTCTGAAGAAATCATCGTAGAGATGGCAGAACTTGATGGCCAAGATAGAGTTCTGATTACTGAAGAAGCTTAGAAAGCTAAAGGAGTAGCCATGTCAGTAAATCAACAAGCATTAAACCATGTGGTGTCCATGGAAGACCTCACTGTCGATCAAGTGATGAAATTGATCAAGCGAGGAATTGAGTTTAAAAATGGAGCTCAGCTTCCCTATGAGGACCATCCGATTGTTTCCAATCTTTTCTTTGAGGATTCTACACGAACGCATAAGTCCTTTGAAGTGGCAGAGATTAAACTGGGATTGGAGCGACTTGACTTTGATGTGAAGACTAGTTCAGTCAATAAGGGTGAGACACTTTATGATACCATTTTGACTCTGTCTGCTTTAGGAGTGGATGTCTGTGTGATTCGCCACCCTGAGGTTGACTACTACAGAGAGTTAATTGCAAGTCCGACGATTACGACTTCCATCATCAATGGTGGAGATGGTTCGGGTCAACACCCTAGCCAGAGCTTGCTTGATTTGATGACTATTTATGAGGAATTTGGTCACTTTGAGGGTCTCAAGGTTGCGATTGCAGGTGACTTGGACCACTCACGCGTTGCTAAATCCAATATGCAGATTTTGAAACGCTTGGGAGCTGAACTTTATTTTGCTGGACCTGAGGAATGGAGAAGTCAAGAGTTTGCAGATTATGGACAGTTTGTAACCATTGATGAAATCATTGATCAGGTGGATGTCATGATGTTTCTCCGTGTGCAACATGAACGCCATGATAGTGGAGCTGTCTTTTCAAAAGAAGACTACCATGCCCAACATGGCTTGACTCAAGAACGTTATGACCGTTTGAAAGAAACAGCAATCCTTATGCACCCAGCCCCAGTCAACCGTGATGTAGAAATCGCAGACCACTTGGTTGAAGCACCAAAATCACGGATTGTCCAACAAATGACCAATGGTGTCTTTGTTCGAATGGCAATCTTAGAATCCGTACTGGCGAGTAGAAACGCCAACTAAAACACAAGACGTTAAAAGACGCCAGTGAGCGTCCACGAGAGGTGAAAATATGACAAAAAGACTTCTAGTATTAGAAGATGGCACAGTTTTTGAAGGCAAGGCCTTCGGAGCAGATATTGATGTAACAGGCGAAATCGTCTTTAATACAGGTATGACCGGCTACCAAGAATCCATTACAGACCAGTCTTATAATGGACAAATCTTGACCTTTACTTATCCTTTGGTGGGAAATTATGGAATTAACCGTGATGATTACGAATCCATCATTCCAACTTGTAAAGGAGTCGTTGTTTTTGAAGAAGCACGTAGAGCAAGCAACTGGCGCAACCAAATGACCTTGGATGAATTTTTGAAAGCCAAGAAAATTCCGGGTATTTCTGGAATTGATACGCGTGCACTTACCAAGATTATCCGTAAGCATGGTACCATGCGTGCAACCTTGACTCATGTTGGAGATAGTATGGACCATGTGACGGACCAGCTCCAAGCAACAGTTTTGCCGACAGATAATATCAAGCAGGTTTCTACTAAAACATCCTATCCAGCTCCAGGAGTTGGTTTGAGCGTGGTTCTAGTGGACTTTGGTCTTAAGCACTCAATTCTACGTGAACTTTCTAAACGCAACTGTAACGTGACAGTTGTTCCCTATTCGACAACGGCTGAAGAAATTCTCCATCTCAATCCTGACGGAGTTATGTTGTCAAACGGTCCAGGTAACCCAGAAGATGTTCCACAGGCACTGGATATGATTCGTGGTGTGCAAGGGAAAATTCCAATCTTTGGTATTTGTATGGGGCATCAACTCTTTGCAATGGCAAACGGTGCTAAGACCTACAAGATGAAGTTTGGTCACCGTGGATTCAACCATGCGGTACGCGAAATTGCTACAGGACGTGTGGATTTTACAAGTCAAAACCATGGTTATGCAGTTAGCCGTGAGGATTTGCCAGAACACTTGATTATCACCCACGAAGAAATCAATGACAAGTCAGTTGAAGGTGTGCGTCACAGATACCAACCTGCTTTCTCTGTTCAATATCACCCAGACGCGGCCCCTGGTCCACACGACGCAAGCTACCTATTTGACGAGTTTATCGAGATGATGGAAGCTTTTAAACAATCAAACTAAGAACGAGTAAAAGCTCGTCGGAGAATTTATGTAACTGAACACGGACAGAAAGCTCGGAATTTAGAGAAACCAATTTGGATTGTCAATCCTTCCTTGGTTTCCTAAAATTCAATCGCTTTCTATTCATCCTTTGTATCTTATTTAATGTCGCCCTGTGAGGCGACGAATAGAAAGGCAGGTCGTTTCTTTTAGTCGCTATCAGGCGAACTAAAAACTCCCTGCACTAGATTTTTTACCGAAAAGTATCGTTTCGCTAAAAAATCGTCGGAGAATTTATTTAATGGCAACCTGAGAGTTGCCGAATAGAAAGGAGAAGATACATTGTTCGCGGAAGTGAACACGCCCTAAGAACTGTGTGAAAAAGATAAACATCGTCTTGACGCTGAAGGCGTCTGCACCGAGTTTCCTATTTTCACTGTGTTTTTTATGGGCTTTGTATCATAAACTATGCCTAAACGTACTGATATTCAAAAAATTATGGTGATTGGTTCTGGTCCGATTATTATTGGTCAGGCTGCTGAGTTTGACTATGCTGGGACCCAGGCTTGCTTGTCGTTGAAAGAGGAAGGTTATGAGGTTGTCTTGGTTAACTCAAACCCTGCCACCATCATGACGGACAAGGAGATTGCGGACAAGGTCTATATCGAACCTATTACACTTGAGTTTGTGACTCGTATTCTCCGTAAGGAACGTCCAGATGCCTTGCTACCAACACTCGGTGGTCAGACAGGTCTCAACATGGCCATGGAATTATCTAAAAATGGTATCCTTGATGAGCTTGGTGTTGAGCTTCTGGGAACTAAATTATCTGCCATCGACCAAGCGGAGGACCGTGACCTCTTTAAACAATTGATGGAAGAGCTCAACCAACCAATTCCAGAATCTGAAATTGTAAACACTGTTGAAGAAGCTGTTGCCTTTGCAGCAACAATTGGCTACCCAGTCATCGTCCGTCCAGCCTTTACACTTGGTGGTACTGGTGGTGGTATGTGTGCTAATGAGGAAGAATTGCGTGAAATCGCTGAAAATGGATTGAAATTGTCACCTGTGACCCAATGTTTGATTGAGCGTTCAATCGCAGGTTTCAAGGAAATCGAATACGAAGTGATGCGTGACTCAGCCGACAATGCTTTGGTTGTTTGTAACATGGAAAACTTTGACCCAGTTGGGATTCACACAGGGGATTCCATTGTATTTGCCCCTGCCCAAACCATGTCAGACTATGAAAACCAAATGCTTCGTGACGCAAGCTTGAGCATTATTCGTGCCCTTAAGATTGAAGGTGGATGTAATGTTCAGCTGGCCCTTGACCCACACAGTTTTAAGTACTATGTTATCGAAGTAAACCCTCGTGTATCGCGTTCTTCTGCTCTGGCATCTAAGGCGACAGGGTATCCGATTGCAAAATTGGCTGCTAAGATTGCAGTAGGTTTGACCTTGGATGAGGTTATTAACCCAGTTACAGGTTCAACCTATGCCATGTTTGAGCCTGCCCTTGACTACGTGGTTGCCAAGATTCCTCGTTTCCCATTTGACAAGTTTGAAAAGGGTGAACGCCGTCTTGGTACTCAGATGAAGGCGACTGGAGAAGTAATGGCGATTGGTCGTAACATCGAGGAATCTCTTCTTAAGGCTTGTCGCTCCCTTGAAATTGGGGTGCACCACAATGAAATGCCTGAACTTGCAGCAGTTTCTGATGATGCCTTGATTGAAAAAGTTGTCAAAGCCCAAGATGACCGTCTCTTCTATGTGTCAGAAGCTATTCGCCGTGGTTACACACCAGAAGAAATTGCAGAGCTTACAAAAATCGATATCTTTTATCTCGATAAACTCCTACATATCTTTGAAATTGAGCAGGAGTTGGGTGCCCATCCACAAGATTTAGACGTTTTGAAAACTGCCAAACTCAATGGGTTTTCAGACCGTAAGATTGCTGAACTATGGGCAACGACAGCTGACCAAGTTCGCCAGCTTCGTTTGGAAAACAAGATTGTTCCAGTCTACAAGATGGTCGATACCTGTGCTGCGGAGTTTGACTCTGAAACACCATACTTCTATTCGACCTATGGTTGGGAAAACGAGTCTATCAAGTCTGATAAGGAATCCGTTCTAGTTCTAGGTTCTGGTCCAATCCGTATCGGTCAAGGGGTTGAGTTTGACTACGCAACTGTTCACTCGGTTAAGGCTATCCAGGCTGCTGGCTATGAAGCTATCATCATGAATTCAAACCCAGAGACAGTTTCTACAGACTTCTCTGTATCAGATAAGCTTTACTTTGAGCCATTGACATTCGAAGATGTTATGAATGTTATCGACTTGGAGCAACCAAAAGGCGTTATCGTTCAGTTCGGTGGTCAAACAGCTATCAACCTTGCGGAGCCATTGGCAAAAGCAGGTGTGACTATTCTTGGTACGCAAGTCGCTGACCTAGACCGTGCCGAAGACCGTGACCTCTTCGAGCAAGCTCTTAAAGACTTGGATATCCCACAGCCACCAGGACAAACGGCTACCAATGAAGAAGAAGCAGTTCTTGCAGCTCGCAAGATTGGCTTCCCAGTTCTTGTCCGCCCATCTTATGTACTTGGTGGACGTGCCATGGAAATCGTTGAAAACGAAGAAGACCTTCGTTCTTATATGCGAACTGCTGTTAAGGCTAGTCCAGACCACCCAGTTCTTGTCGACTCTTATATCGTTGGGCAAGAGTGCGAAGTTGATGCCATTTCAGACGGAGAAAATGTCCTTATCCCTGGTATCATGGAGCATATCGAACGTGCCGGTGTCCACTCAGGTGACTCAATGGCCGTTTACCCACCACAAACCTTGTCGCAAAAGGTGCAAGAAACAATCGCAGACTATACTAAACGCCTAGCAATCGGTCTTAACTGTCTTGGAATGATGAACATCCAGTTTGTCATCAAGGATGAAAAAGTCTATGTTATCGAGGTCAATCCGCGTGCTAGCCGTACGGTTCCATTTCTTTCTAAAGTGACCAATATCCCTATGGCTCAAGTAGCAACTAAGCTTATTCTTGGTCAAAGTTTATCAGAACTTGGTTACCAAGATGGACTTTACCCTGAAAGCACTCGTGTTCATATCAAGGCACCTGTCTTCTCCTTTACCAAACTAGCTAAGGTAGACAGCTTGCTCGGTCCTGAAATGAAGTCGACAGGGGAGGTTATGGGTTCTGATACTACTTTGGAAAAAGCTCTCTATAAGGCCTTTGAAGCTTCTTACTTACACTTGCCAACTTTTGGAAATGTAGTCTTCACCATCGCTGATGATGCCAAAGAAGAAGCCTTGGACTTGGCTCGTCGTTTCCAAAATATTGGCTATGGAATCCTCGCGACAGAAGGGACAGCAGACTTCTTTGCTAGTCATGGATTGCATGCCCAACCTGTTGGTAAGATTGGTGATGATGATCAGGATATTCCAAGTTTTGTACGCAAAGGAAGAATTCAAGCTATCATTAACACAGTAGGAACAAAACGAACTGCTGACGAAGATGGTGAGCAAATCCGCCGTTCAGCTATTGAACACGGAGTGCCCCTCTTTACAGCCCTAGATACAGCTAATGCCATGCTTAAAGTACTTGAAAGCCGTAGTTTTGTCACAGAAGCAATCTAGTTGAGAAAATTTTTCACAGTTTTAAAGCCAGCGTTTTCTGACGCTGGCTTTTGCAATACTGGTGTTGCTTATTTCAACTATCATGCTTTCCTGAAGAATCATTCCAAAATGTGATGTAATAAGACTAAATTAGAAATAGTAAACTATTTTCATTATATTTTCAAAAAATCCATTAAAAAAAGTAAAGACAGATTAGAAAGTGTAAAATTCCTATGTCTTCTTACAAAAAGGTCTCTCTTTCTGAGATCAATCAATCTATTGAAACTCCCAATAACAATCATTTTTGGCAAAATCTAAAAGCATTTTTAGGACCTGGCGCTCTTGTAGCAGTTGGTTATATGGATCCTGGGAACTGGATTACCAGTGTAGTTGGTGGCGCTTCTTACAAGTATAATCTCTTATTTGTTATTTTGATTTCATCTATCATTGCCATGCAGCTGCAACAGATGGCTGGAAAGCTCGGTATAGTGACTAGAATGGATCTAGCGCAAGCAACAGCTCATCATGCTCCCAAATGGCTCCGCTATAGTCTGTGGGTGATTTTAGAATTGGCTTTAATGGCGACAGACTTGGCTGAAGTTTTAGGTTCAGCGATTGCACTAAATCTTTTGTTTAAAATACCGATTATGGTTGCTATCCTCCTAACCGTTTTGGACGTATTTCTTTTACTTTTGTTGATGAAGTTTGGGTTCAAGAAGATTGAAGCTATTGTTACGACCCTTATCTTAACTATATTAGGTATTTTTTCTTATCTAGTGGCTTTATCCAATCCAAGTATTCAGGGAATCTTTGGTGGTTATTTACCGACTTCGACTTTATTTGAAAGTCCCCTGCCGGGACATGAGAGTCAATTGACCTTGGCTTTAGGGATTGTAGGAGCGACAGTCATGCCGCATAATCTCTATCTTCATTCATCATTATCGCAAACAAGGAAAATCAACCACAAAGATAAGAAGGACGTCCGAAAAGCAGTGCGCTTTATGACCTGGGATTCTAATCTTCAGTTGTCCTTAGCCTTTATTGTCAATTCCTTGTTGCTCATTTTAGGTGCCTCCCTTTTTTTTGGTTATGCATCTGAAATTTCGGCATTCTCCCAAATGTACAATGCTTTACAGGATTCAACAATAGCAGGAGCGATAGCTAGTTCGACTTTGTCAACTTTGTTTGCTTTAGCTCTCTTAGCAAGTGGACAAAATTCGACCATTACAGGCACCTTGACAGGACAGATTGTCATGGAAGGTTTCTTGCATCTGAAATTACCTCAGTGGATTATCCGTATCGGTACGCGTATTTTTGCCTTGCTACCTGTGATCATAGTCGCTGTCTTATTTGGACATCAAGAAAAGACCTTGGATCAGTTATTGGTTTACTCACAGGTCTTTCTGTCAATCGCTCTTCCGTTCTCAATCTTTCCTTTAATTTATTTGACCTCTAAGAAGTCACTAATGGGAGAATTCACCAATGCCAAGTGGAATACAATCCTAGGCTACGTAGTTTCAATCATCTTGACCATTCTCAATATCAAGCTTCTTTTCGATATTTTTTAAATCTATTTAAATCAGGTCTCGGCATCAGCTTGAAGATTGATAA
>NZ_CAJZDT010000069.1:0-9923 GCF_915066115.1 uncultured Streptococcus sp.
TCCTACTGGTATTTGGCGAAGATTTTCTCCATCAAACCTGCTTGGAGAAAGACTAGCAAACCAAAACCAAAGAGGATAAAAGCTGATCCACCCAAGAGGAGAGTGAATGCGGATAGATAAAGAACCATCACAATGAGAAAGAGAATAACTAACATAAGGAAGAACCAAGGAAAGTTAAAACTTGCCAAGATAAGTCCTTTTTGTAGCACTTCTTTCCAAGTCAAATCATAGCGCGCAGCGATGGGATAGCTAGCCAACATCACGATAGTGAGGAAGATAAGAACGCCTAGACAGATAGCTTTCACCATTTGGAAAGGCATAGCTGTCTGACCCCAAAAGAGATAGAGGTCTAGAAGACTTAATGAGACAATGCCCAACTCAAGCAGACCTAACTGAAGACCTAGTTTCAGATTTTGCTTGAAAGCTCTTAGATAGATTTTAAAGACAGGCACGCGTCTACTCTTCTTAATCTCAAACATAGTCTCGTAGAGACTAATTTTAGCCACTCCAATCGTCACGATGGGCAAACAAGAGACGACAAAAAGAAGATTGGCTGTCACGATATCCAAGACCTTCTCACTAAAACGCATGAGAAAATTATCTGTATCAAATGCTGCCTTGATAAGGCTTACTCCTTTTTGTGCCATGTTTACTCCTCCTGATTTTTTTAGTCAATCAAAATTTTAAAGAGATATTTGCGAACCTTCTCTTCCATACCTGCATAGCCATTTGGCTGATGCGGTTCTCCTGGGAAGAAAATCGCAAAATTGTGATAACCCAACAAGAGTGGGTAATGTTCATGACAATGAACAAAGCCAATGTCATTTGCTTCGTCGAATGCTACTGCCTCGTCTTTGATACGTGAACCGTAGCTCGAATATTCATGTCCATCTACCAGCAAATGCAAGTCAGCATAGTTCTGATGATGCTCAAATTGATCATTTTCAGCTTGATTGAGGACATTTTCCTGAACAACTAGAAAGACCTTGTCCCCATCAATCTCATACTTACCTAATTCGAAAGAATCCTTACGGTGCTGGTAGAGATAGTCGATAGCCTTGTCTAGATTGGGATGAATTCCTTTGTAAAAGGTGATGTTTTTCAAATCGTCAAAAATCATACTCTTTCCTTCGTTTCTGATAGTTAACTAAAATCATTCTTAAGTTTATAAGTGTCTGACAAAATCTTTATGGTAGACAAATACCCAACATTTTGTAGACACTTATAACTCTGTATTCTCTTATACTCAATGAAAATTGAAGAGCAAACTAGGAAGCTAACCACAGGCAATACTTAAGTATGGCAAGGTGACGCTGACATAGTTTGAATTCGATTTTCGCAGAGTATTATCCTTTAACAGCTCCCATAGTAATACCCTGAGTGAAGGATTTTTGGAAGACAAGGAAGACTGTTACGATTGGCACAGCTGCAAGGGCAGCTCCTGCCATGATCAAACCATAGTTGGTTGCCATTTCAGCCTGCATAGTCGCAACCCCAAGTGAGATGGTCAAGTTTTGACGTGAAGTCAACATAACCAACTGCATGAAGTAGTCGTTCCATGTATTGATGAAGGTGAAGATTGCAAGGGCTGCAAATCCTGGTTTCACAATTGGGAAGGCTACGCTCCAGAAAGTACGAATCTCACCACAACCATCGATTTTAGCTGATTCAAGCAACTCTGTAGGGATATTCTCACTGAATTGTTTCATGAGGAAGACCCCGAATGGCCATCCAATCAAAGGCAGGATAACTGCCCAAAGAGTGTCATGGATTCCCATGAAGTTGACGATACGTACCAATGGCACAAGGACAACTTGTTTTGGAAGCGCCATAGCAGCGATGAAGATGGCAAATAGAATGCGTTGCCCATAGAAACGTTTTTTAGCCAATACATAACCTGCTAGAGATGACGTCGCACAGACTAAGAACATGGTTACCAATGAGATAAACACAGAGTTCCACATCCACTGCATAGCAGGGTTTTGCACCATGAGTTGTTGGAAGTTTTCCATGGTTGGCATTTTAGGGAACCATTGTGGCGGAATCATAATGGTATCAGGCTGTGATTTGAAGGCCCCTGTCAAAATCCAGTAGAAAGGAAAGATGAACAGCACGGTCAACAAGAGCAAGATAATAGTTGAAATAACAGTGAAAGCTGTTAAGGGTTTCTTTTGTGTAGATTGCATAGCTGTCTCCTTTCTTTAGTATTCTACGTCGTTTCCAAGTACTTTAAATTGAACAAAGCTTACGATAGCGATCATCACTGCCAAGAAGACACCGATTGTGTTTGCATAGCCGTACTCTGTCAACTGGAAGGCTTTTTCGTAAAGGTAGTACATCAGTGTACTTGTTGAATAGTTTGGACCACCAGATGTCAACAACTGAATCAAGGCGAAACATTGGAATGAGTTAATTGTTGTAATAATTGCGATGTAAAGAGTTGTTGGAAGAAGGCTTGGCCATTTAATCTTCCAGAACACTTGCAATTCAGTCGCACCATCAACACGGGCTGCTTCAACCAGTGAATTATCAATATTCCCCATGGCCGCGATATAAAGGATAATCGGCTGACCAACTGAAGTTGTCAAAAGGATAATCATAATCGCCATCAAAGCCCAGTTTTTATCTCCCAACCAAGAAATGTTTTGACTGATGATGTGGCTTGACTTAAGGACAAAGTTTAGAATCCCTGATAGTGGGTCATAGATCCATTTCCATACAACCGTTACGGCAACACTACCTGTTACAACAGGAAGGAAGAAGACGAAACGATAGAAAGAACGGGCAATGGCATTTTGATGATATGTCTGAGATGCTACAAAGAGTGAGAATAGAACAACAACTGGTACAGATCCAATAACCAGAATCACGGTATTGATCAAAGACTTCATAAAGACAGGGTCTTTAAACATGCGAATGTAGTTGTCCAAGCCCACAAACTCAAATTTAGTCATTGAGTAGTTAAAGAAACTTGTAATGAATCCCATAATCATAGGAGCCAAGACAAAGATGACAAAGAAGAATAATACTGGTGCTAGGAAAGCGTAGGAAATCACTGTTTCCCGCATACGAATTTTATTGACTTTCACAGTCGGCACCTCTCTTTCAATTAGAATAGTTTTTGATTTTCTTAAACTGTTTTAAAATCAAAATGAAATTTTTTAAGATTCGCTTATGTAAGAACTTCATTTTAATTTCGTGACAGTTCCTTACATTTCAAACAAAATCCTCCCTTTTCTTACATAGGCTATGCACAGGGAAAAGGGAGGAGTCAATCTGATTTAGTGCTTATTGTTTTGTAGCTTTTTTAATTGTTTCGTTAGCTTTTTCAGTAAAGGCTTTCAAAGCATCCGCTGGTTTTTCGTCACCATTTGATACAGATTGCAACATTGGGAACCAAAGTGTTCTCATTTCAGCAAAACCATTGATAGTGTTGTAGTATGGTGAGTAGTATTTAGTCCAACCACTGATTGTTTCCATACGTTTGTCTTCATAAACTTTGCCAAATGATGTACGAACTGGGAAGGCACCTGTACGAACAACATCTTTTGGACCCCATTCTTTATCATCCGCGATGAATTGAACGAATTTCTTAGATGCTGCAACTTTCTTGTCGTCTTTATTGTTGAATACTGCAAATCCGTTTACAAGGTATTCAAGAGCTGGTTTACCTGAATCTGATGGGAATGGTACTTCTACCACTTCTACTTTACTTGCTTCCAAGAGTTTAGCTTGGATACCGTTTTGAGATGGTGCCCAAAGGATTGTGTAAGATGTTTGACCGTTGGCAAAGTTTTGGATATCTGCTCCACCGTCAAATTGTGAACCGTTGTTCAACAAACCGTCTTTAATCCAGCTAGCTGCTTTTTCAAGACCTTTGACGAATTTAGGATCATCAGTTGTATATTTCGTTACATCTTTATCTGTTACAGAACCGCCGTAAAGGTTTGCAATGAAGGCACGTGTTCCTTGGTCTCCCCCTTGACCAGAACTGAACAATGAACCTGGTGTGTAGCCTTTATCTTTAAGTGCTTTCAAAACTTTTTCAAAATCATCAGTAGTCCAACCTTCTTTTACAAGGTTTGCAACTCCAGCATCTTCCAACATTTTCTTGTTCATAGCCATGTAGAATGGTGCTGAACTGATTGGATACATGTAAGCTTTGTCTCCAGCTTTACTTGCTTGTACGATATTTTCGTTGTTCACATCTTTGACGAATTCGTCTGTGAAGAGGTCGTTCAACTCAGCCAATTTACCGTTTTTACCGTATTGGATGATACGTCCTGGTGCGTCAAACAGTACATCTGGAGCTGTTCCTGCTTCGATAGCTGTTGTGATTTTTTCAGGACCTGACTTGAAGTCGATGGTTTCCAATTTCACTTTTACATCTGGATTTGCTTTTTCAAACGCTTCGATGATTGATTTTTCATATGTTCCAACACCGTCACCAGTTTTTTCTTGAGTGAAAACTGGGAATGCCCACCAAGTGATTTCTGTTTTTCCACTATCGCTACCAGATTTTCCAGCATCTTTACTTCCACCAGAATTACCACATGCAGCAAGGCCAAGAATCGCAGCACCCGCAAGTACTGTACAAGCTAGTTTTCTAAATTTCATTTGTATTCTCCTAATTGATAAGCGTATCCATATTGGATAATGAGTAAGATTGCATTTGTATACGTTTTCATTTTATCCGACGCATCCACCACTCTCCTCTGTTTTTAGATTGTGTTATTTGAGACCAGCAACAAAGCGTTCTGTAATCTCTTTTGGTCTAGTAATAGCGCCACCGACAACGATGCCTCGCACTCCATATCCAAGGATTTGTTTGGCTTGTTCTGGTGTATGAATTTTCCCTTCAGCGATGACATCCACTCCTGCTTCACAAAGTTTTTTGATTAGTTCAAAGTCTGGACCATCTACTTTTGGACTATAAGAAGTGTAACCTGATAGGGTTGTTCCAACAAAATCAATCCCTGCTTCGACTGCTGCTATACCCTCTTCAAAAGTACTGGTATCAGCCATTAAGAGTTGATGTGGATACTTTTCTTTGACTTGTCGGATAAAGTCCTGAATTTCCAAACTGTCGTAACGTTCACGTTTGGTACAATCCAGAGCAATAACCTCAATGTCTAGTTCAGCCAACTCATCAACTTCTTTCATAGTCGCTGTAATGAATGGCTCCTGTGGCGGATAGTCACGTTTGATGATTCCGATAATCGGGAGTTTCGTAACCTCCTTGATCTCCTTGATATCACGAACACTGTTTGCTCGGATACCGACTGCTCCACCTTGCTCAGCCGCTTTGACCAGCAAGGGAATGACTCCTCCCGCTTCTGTATAAAGCGGTTCGTGAGGAAGGGCCTGACAAGAAACGATGATTCCATCTTTGATTTGTTCAATCAAGGCTTCTTTAGTAATCTGTGGCATCCTCTTTCCTCCTTTTCTTTGTTCTTATGGGTTCATTATATATCATCTTTAAAGCGCTTTCAATAGTTTGTGGTAGAATAGATTTCAGTTTCAAAAGTATTTTATAGAACAGCAGTTTCTGAAAGTAGTTTCAGCACTGTCTTATTTTCAATTCGCTCAGTATATAAAATGATAAAAAGAGATAGCCATCTTTCAAATGGGCCATCTCTTTTATCATTAACGATGAGCAAAATTCATTTTATTCAAGACCTAATCTAGTCCTCTTTTCGTTTCTTCCCAAATGTCAAAACAGATAAGAGACCTGCCACTAATCCTAGAGAAATAAAGGTTGTATTTTCTTTGCTTCCAGTATTTGGAAGCTCATTTTGTTTAGCCGCCGGTGCTTGATAAGTAGCACCTTGTCCAAGAGATAACTTCTTAGCTGGACGTTCGTTTGCAGCTGCTAAGACTGGTTTGGTTTCTCCCTTGTACTCTGGCACTTCATGGATTGCTGCCTCAGCTCCATTGACACCTCCTTTATACTCAGGTAGAGCATTTGAAGCTGCCAAGACAAAGTTAGCACCACCTCTATATTCCGGAACCTCATTTGAAGCTGCTAGAACTGAATTTACGCCCCCTTTGAATTCCGGTTTTTCTACTGTTGGTGCTGGCTCTTCTCCCACTGTTGCTAAGGGACCAGTGTATTCAGGAATTTCTGTTACAAGAGCTTCTACTCCATTCACTCCACCTGTAAACTCCGGTTTTTCTACTGTTGGTGCTGGTTCTTCTCCCACTGTTGCCAATGGACCTGTATATTCAGGAGCTTCTTCAGTTACTGCAGCCTCAACGCCATTAACTCCACCTGTAAATTCTGGTTTTTCTACTGTTGGTGCTTCTTCTCCTGCTGTCGCTAATGGGCCTTTGTATTCAGGAGCTTCTTCAGTTACTGCTCCTTCTTCACCATTAACGCCACCCGTAAATTCTGGAACTTCATTTGTCGAAGCTTCGCTTCCATTTACACCATGAGTAATTTTAGAACCAACTACTGAAACAGGCAAATTATGCATACTTTCGATAGCTCCTTCTGCTAAGCCTGTAACTTTTTGACCAATATCCTCTGGATCTACTGTAAACAATAGAGTCTTCGTATCATACTGCGTCATAAAAGTAGCTGTTTTACCATTGGCAAGTTGTAAAGTTGGTGCTTGATTGACCAATACTTCTGAATCAAATTCCATGGCAATAATGCCTTGCCCCATATGAACTGCATGTGTAACTTTTGCTTCGGTTGGAGAAACCATATCCTTGCTTAAGAAATCCCAATTAAATTTCTTATAAGACAAGGTATATTCGTTTTGGTTGTTATCTGCATGCTCATAAAGCAATCCATATTCGCCATTCCCGAGATCTTGAATAGAATTGTAGGCAAACTTACCACTTTGAACAGGATTATGCTTAAGCCAAGTCAGCTCTCCATTTTCTTCGACACGAGCTAAGTGTACCAAACCGTTGAAACGTCCTGGTCCACCTGCATTACTAAGAACAATATACTCTTTTCCATCATGCATCGTATGAATAGCAGCCAATTGAACGTAAACATCCTTGACATCCGCATAACGTCTTATATCATTTTCCCAAGTTACTCCACCATCTTTACTAGTAGCAACTTGAAGGTCCCCTGTTAATCCACGCATGAAGAGCTTAAGATCTCCATTATTTAATTGTACAACAGAGGACTCAGTATTTTGAGCATAATAATTACTCATGGTACTTGAGTCAATCACAGTGCCATCAGTCAGCGTACGATGGTCATTCACACCACCTCCCATATGCCAAGTCTTACCATGGTCATCTGAGTAGATAACCCGAGATGATTGAGAACCGTTTAAGTGGTTGGTCTGATTAGTTGTATAAGTAGGTACAATGATTCGACCTTTATGAGGTCCGGTATGAAGAGTAATTCCTGTTCCAGGCCCAACCCCTAAGAATTTCATCCAATCAGCTTTTACCATTGGGGTAATATCTTGAGGGGCTGACCAAGTCTTACCATCATCATCACTGTAAGACATCCATAGATAAGAATCCTTAGCAACTCTAAATGGAGACGTTTTATTACTTGTGAAATAAATATTTCCTAATAGTTGATTCCCTTGATACAAATCACCCTTATCGCTATAAGCTGGTTTAACCGGGTTTACAACAACACGATAATCGGTTGCTTTCCCATCTGGAGTATAAACTGTACCATTTTCGCGTATTGTATAGGAACCTTCTTCGCCTTCTTTATAGAGAATTTGATAAGTTTTGCCATCGATTTGTTTATAGGCTTCTTCTCTTTGAGCAGCCATTCCAAAGATTCCTTTCCCTTCTGGGAACATATCATAGATAGAAAAAATTCGTTTTGTTGCAGGATCTTGAACCAAAGCCATATCGATGTTCACTGGTGAACCGATTGATGGGTCAGAGGCTTTTGGATTGTCTCGTAAATTTGTAATCGTTACTCGATCACTCCATGTCTTCCCCTTATCCTCACTTCGTCTAACGACCATGCCGATATCACCCCAGTCACTTGAATGAAGACGGCGTTCATCTGCACCAGCAATCAGAGTGCCTTTATCTGTCTTAAGAAGAGCAGGAATACGATAACTCTTGATGCCATCTTTATTTGGTTGGTTATGCATACCACTTTCAAAGACATCTTGTTTTTCAGTAAGTTTAGCTCCCTCAGGTAGCTTTTGCTCCAAATCAGATCTTTCAAATAATTGGCTACGTTTTTGAACTTCATCAGGAGTCAGTACTCGGTCATAGACACTTAAATTACGAACCTGTAGATTTGCTCCCCAAACTGAATTTCCTGCCCGATTTGTTGCACCAATTTGAGCATGTGTAATATCTGGCATATCCTTGATAAATTTACCAGACTTCAAGCTAGTACGCGATAAAACACCGTTCACATAAAGTCTAACTTTTCCTTCTGGATTGTCTGCATTTGGTCTTTCTACAGTAAAGGTAACCGAATTCCACTGCCCAGGCTTAATTTTCAATGGAGCATCCGTATATTTATCATAAAATTGTGCTCCATTAGCATCACGCCCCTCGATTAAGGCTGTATTATTGAGAACAGCCATTGTGAAGTACTCATCTTTTTTCTTATCACTAGACACTGAGAATAGATTATAGAATGATGGAGCTTTTGCATCTGGCTTGAATTCCATATGAATGGTCGCATTTTGAAGTTTCTTCAATGTATTTAATTCACTGGCTAAGTCTACACGCTGACCATTTTTAGAATTCGTTTCAACATCTTCTTTTTCTACTACTGGAGTTGCATTTTCAATGTCTCTAGCATAATAATCTCGAGGAATCACACCCTCATCTTCTTTATCTTGCTCCTTGTTATTAGTTCCTGCCGATGCAGAATCTGCTTCTGGTTTATCCGCAGGAGCTGGTGTATTTTCAGCTGCAGGTGTATTGGTTGGAGTTGTTGTCTCTGCTTCAGCAGTCTCATTTTTCTTCAATTTATCCTGATCAACTTCCACACCATTATCTTTCGCTGTTGCCAATTTTCCAGCTAGTTCACTATCTAACTGAGCAAGACTGCCTGAAGAAACTTCTTTTGGTAATTCTGATAAGCCTTGATTATTATTTTCAGTAGCAGTTACAGTTGAGTTTCCTTGTTCATTTGCCAATACAGGATTTACTCCAAACACTACTGCACCAATTGTTACAGATGCTACACCAACTGCAAATTTACGAATTCCATATCTTTGTTTTCGTTCAAAATTCTTCTGATTCATCTTTCTACCTTTCCATTTTTAAAAAATAAAGCGCTTTCTTTTTGTTTTAAAATTTTTACTCCCCATCAAAGGAAAACATAAGAAAGTAATTAATAAACGAGAGTCCCTATCCTTCTCTCTTTCAAAATTTAGCTAGCTACAATCCAAACAGTAGCTATTTCACTCCTTTCCTAGAGACTTTTTCTTTATTATACAATAAAGTCATAGGTTTATCTCGAGCTTGTCATAGAATAGATTTTACTTTCAGCAATATTTTAATATTTTAATATTTTTAAAAGTACTTTCAACATTTATAATAAAAAAGAGAGCTACTGGGCTCTCTCATCCATCATTTTACATACTTAAAAGGAATCTCACTACCACATAGCCAGTTGTAGACTTGGTCATTGACAAAGACATTCATGGCTTCGTGAGCATACTCAGGCATGATGCGATAGGCCTTATCGCAGGTCAGACGATTGTAAATCGCAAACTGGGTAATAGGATAGCAAACATCATCGTCCAAGCCCGTAATCATCTTAACCTCACCCTTGATACGATGGGCAAGATTTTTCACATCGATATAGGCAAGGGTCGCCATGATTTCCTCCTCAGTTTCGTGGAAGGGGTCGTGAAACTTGAAATAACGGAAAAGTTCGTCATAGGCTTCACTGGTATTGCCAATCTCAAGCACTCGTCTAAAATCTGACAAGAAGGGATAGATGGCAACTGTTTTCT
>NZ_CAJZDT010000070.1:0-9844 GCF_915066115.1 uncultured Streptococcus sp.
CCAGGGCTAAAGCCCCTCCTTGTGAGGCACCATAACTAGAAAGTCTTTCCTCATCTACCTGAGGCAGACTAGCAACAATTTCGACCAACTGGTAAATATCCAGATAAACATCCTTATAAAAGAGATGGTCCCGACCTTCCACAGCACCACGGATGATATGTCCTTTAACTGTATTTCCTAAAGGAGAACGCAAACCGTCCTGTGAATAACCTGACTGTCCCCGCACATCCATGGAAACAACACCGTAACCAGCCACAGTATAGGCTAGCATGTCAGCCCAGTCCCAGCCACGTCCCATATAACCATGGAAATGGAAAATTATTGGAACTTTATCCTCACTTTTTGGAAGAACAACGCGCGCATAAACCTTTCCTTCATTTGTTCCTTCAAATGTTAACTCATAGCACTTGACTTGAGGAATGTGGAAATCTCTTTCCTCCAACTGGTAGGCTGGAAGAGTGGAGACTTTTTTCACTTCCTCATCCCAGAAAGCATCAAAGTCTTGTGGAACCTCGTCCCTTCCTAGATAGGTCTTAATTTCTTCTAATAAAGCTGGATTTTTCATAGCATACTCCTTTTATTTTGTAATCGCTATCACAACTGTAGCATATCTAGAAAAGCAATGCAAGAAAGAAGAGTAAATAGAAAGTGATTTTAGATTCTTTATTTTGGGGATGATAGACTGAAAGTAGTTTTAGAAACGAAAAAAGAGCATCCCTGCTCTTTCTTCTATTCAATCTTATTTTGTTGCTTCTTTCTTTTGGAAAGTGGTTTGGTAATTTACTTTAATCGTTACTGTCATCTGAGAGTCCTCGTTTCTTTTTGATGACTCTAGTATAAGGGCCAAACCTGAAAGCTAGCTTAAGTTTTCCTTAGAGAAAGCTTAATCTAGATGTTCTTTCTTTTCCAGATGAAGAGCAATCATGCGCCACTCTGGATCCTCTTGCCAGCCTTCTATAGAACTAATATAGCTAGCCACCTTTCTGGCTTCTTCTAAAATTGGAAAATCTTCGATAATATCAGCCACTCGAAACTCTGGGAGACCTGACTGTCTGGTTCCAAAAATCTCACCTGAACCGCGCATTTTCAAATCTTCCTCCGCAAGGACAAATCCATTAGTCGTTTCTGTCATGATGCGCATGCGGTCCTTCCCAGAATCCGTCTTGGGATTGGCAACGAGAACAGCATAGGATTGCTTATCTCCCCGACCGACACGACCCCTGAGCTGGTGAAGCTGGCTGAGACCGAAGCGATCAGCATCCATGATAATCATGACAGTCGCATTGGGAACATTAACCCCGACCTCGATAACCGTCGTCGAAACCAGAATATCCGTCTTTCTCTCTTTGAACTCCTGCATAATCTGGTCTTTTTCGTCACTCTTCATCTTACCATGTAGAAGAGCCACTTCTGCCTTACCTGCAAAATGAGCTGTCAATTCCTCTGATAAGGCAATGGCATTTTTCAAATCCAGAGCTTCTGATTCTTCAATCAAAGGAGAGATAACATAGGCTTGTGAACCTTTTTTAATTTCCCCCTCTAACCAAGTCAAGACCTGAGGTAATTGCTCATGTTTGATCCAGCGTGTCACAATAGGTTTCCGTCCTGCTGGCATCTGGTCGATAATGGAAACATCCATATCGCCAAAGGCTGTGATAGCCAGCGTCCGTGGAATAGGAGTCGCTGTCATCATGAGAACATCTGGATTGTCGCCTTTTTCCCTTAGAATACGCCTTTGCCCCACACCAAAACGGTGCTGCTCATCGATGATAATCAAGCCCAGACGAGCATAATCCACCCCATCCTGAATCAGAGCGTGGGTTCCGATAATCAAATCAGCCTCACCCTTGGCAATGGTCTCCAAGACCTCTCTTTTTTCTGCAGCTTTCAAGGAACCTGTCAAGAGAGCCAGTTTCAAATCAGGAAAAAGCCCCTTCAAACTCTCAAAGTGTTGCTCTGCTAGAATCTCTGTCGGCACCATTAGGGCTGCCTGATAGCCAGCTGTCACCGCTGCAAACATGGCTAAGCCAGCGACCACAGTTTTTCCGCTCCCCACATCCCCTTGCAGGAGACGATTCATGTGGTGGTCCGACTTCATGTCGGCCAAAATTTCCTGCAAACTCTTTTCCTGAGCTTGGGTCAGGTCAAATGGCAGATTTTCTTTAACAGCTGTCACTTTTTCCTGAGACCAATTCAGAACCAGACCACTCCCCTGAACCTTGTTTTCAGACTTGAGCGTCTGCAATTGCATTTGGAAATAAAAGAGTTCCTCAAACTTGATACGGCGAAGGGCCTGCTTGTATTCTGCCGAATCCTTAGGAAAATGCATAGCGCGGACAGCCTGACAACGGGACATGAGTTTGTATTTGTCCAGCAAAGACTGGGGAAGATTTTCCTCTATCAAGAGGTCCAGTCCCTGATCAAAAGCCGTCTTAATAACCTTGACCAGACTGGCCTGACTGATTCCCTGAGCCAAGCGATAAACAGGTTGGAGGTCATCTTCCACCTGAGCCAAAACCTTCATCCCTGTCAGACTAGCCTTGGCGCAGTCCCATTTTCCAAAGACGGCAAGAGTTGCTCCCAACTCTATCTTATCTGCTAGATAGGGCTGGTTAAAAAAATTCACCGCAAAAACGACTTCTCCCTGCTTGAGGCTAAAGCGCAGGCGATTGCGCTTGAAACCATAATACTGGACACTGGCAGGAGTCACGACTTGACCAGAAAGAACTGCCTTCTCCCCATCTTCCAGTTCCAATACCTGCTTGGTCTTGAAGTCTTCATAACGGAAAGGAAAGTAGAGCAAGAGGTCTTGCAAGTTTTCAATTCCTAGTTTAGCGTATTTCTCTGCTGACTTTGGCCCCACACCAGGTAAGACATGCAAGGGTTGATATAGATTCATGCTCCACTCCTTTCTTTTTAATAATATTCTCTCGGAATACGGTCGCTGAGGAGACAAACCACCTCATAGTTAATGGTTCCACGGTAGGTCGCTACCTGAGTAGCTGTGATTTCCTTGTCTCCGTTGGTGCCAATCAAAGTTACCTTTGTTCCCAGCGGATAAAGTTTAGGCAGACGAATGGTGATTTGGTCCATCGATACTCGTCCAACGATTGGGCAAGCTTGACCATCTACCAAGACAGAGAAATTCTGCATGTCTCGTGTCCATCCATCCGCATAGCCGATTGGCACCGTCGCAATGACTTGCTCGCTATCCGCCTGATAGGTCGCTCCATAGCCCATACAGGCTCCAGCTGGAACTGTTTTGACATGAACCAAGGCAGACTCCAAGGTCAAGGCCGGTGTCAAATCATAAGGCAAGTCCAAAACCTCTCCGCTAGGGTTAAGACCATACATAGCATCTCCCATACGGACCGCATTGAAAATAGTCTCTGCATGCCAAAGGGTCGTTGCCGAATTGCTGGCATGTATCAGCTCTGGAAGACCTTTCATACTGGCCAAAATAGTTTTAAACCGTTCTAACTGGGCATTAAAGTAGTCATCTGATTTCTCGTCTGCAGTAGCAAAGTGGGTAAAAATCCCTTCAACACGAGCACCGTGTTGTTGGAGCAAAACTTGAGCCTGCTCAGCCTCACCGGCCTCTCTAAAACCAATCCGTCCCATTCCTGAGTCAATCTTAAGGTGGACTGTCAATCCAGTTAGGTCCGCTTCCTTATCTAAGAGTGCTTGAATCCACTCCAGTCCAGCCACTGTCAAGGTGATGTCGTATTCTTTAGCTAGAGCAACAGCTTCGATTTCAGAAACTCCTAAAATGATGATTCGGTTGCTGAGTCCAGCCTGTCTGAGTTCAATGGCTTCATCAATATTGGAAACGCAAAAGCCATCAACTTCATCCTGAATCGCCGTCGCAACAGCAACAGCTCCATGCCCGTAGGCATTGGCCTTGACCACTGCAAATTTGAGCGTTCCTTGAGGGATATGAGCCCCCATTTGCTGAATATTTTGTCGAATAGCTCCCAGATGAATCAGAGCCTTGGTTGGTCTATGTGGACTAGCTTTCATGATTTTCCTCCAAAATGACACTGGCTGTCACAAACTGATCGGTATGGCTGATAGACAGCCAAATCTTTCCTGAAAATGGTGACTGACTAAAATAAGGCGCCCCGCGTTCATTATTCAAGACTTCCAAATCCTGAAAAGCGAGCTTGCCAATGCCCGTTCCCATAGCCTTGGAAAAGGCCTCCTTAGCCGACCAGCGACCAGCCAAATATTCGATTTGCCTGCGCCCTTTAAGACTGTTAAACCGTTCCATTTCCTTAGCGGTCAGCACGCGCTTAGCAAAGCCTTCATGTCGTGTAACTGCACTTTCTATCGAAGACAATTCTTCGATGTCAATTCCGTGTCCAACTATCATTCTCATTAAAAGGAGTTGAGATTCCCCCAACTCCATCCTTTTCACTTATTTTGTCAAGGTAGCATAGATTTCTTCTACCAAGGCCTCTGTATTTTCCCAACCTAGGCAAGGATCGGTAATAGAGCAACCAAAGACCTCTGGTTGGTTTTGACGACCATCTGCTAGGTAAGATTCAATCATAAAGCCTCGAACCGTCTTTTTAATCTTCTCATTCCAATCACGATTCTGCAAGGTCTTACGAACCACTCGAATCTGCTCCATATATTGCTTGCCTGAGTTATCATGGTTGGTGTCGATGAGGATAAAAGGATTTTCAAGTCCCATTGCCTCATAACGTTCAATGGCATTTAGCAAGGTTTCATAGTAAAAGTTAGGCTCATTTTTTCCATATTCATTGACTGCGCCACGAAGGATGACGTGGGCCAAAGGATTACCTGAAGTCTCAACTTCTTGGCCATGGAAGAGGAAGGTTTGTTTGTTTTGAGCGGCATAGATACCGTTAAACATAACCCCAAGATTTCCAGAGGTTGGATTTTTCATCCCTACTGGTGCATCAATTCCTGAAGCCACAAAACGGTGCTCTTGGTCTTCCACAGAACGAGCCCCAACAGCATGGTAGCTGACCAAATCATCTACCAAGACAAGATTTGACGGATAAAGCATCTCATCTGCCGTTGTCAAACCAGTCTCTGTAATCACGCGATAGTGCAACTGGCGCACAGCCTGCAAACCGTTGATTAGACTTGGAGCCTTAGAAGTATCCGGCTGGTGAACCAAACCTTTATAGCCGTCTCCGTTGGTGCGAGGTTTAGCTGTATAAACACGCATAACCATGAAAATCTTGTCCGCCACCTTCTTTTGCAAAGCAGATAAACGACGGGCATATTCCAAGACAGCCTCTTCATTGTCAGACGAGCAAGGACCAATCACCAAAAGGATACGGTCATCTTCTCCTGAAATGATGTCTGCCAATTCTCTATCACGACGCTCCTTTAATCGCAAGGCTTCCGCAGACAATTGAGTTTCTGCCTTGATTGCTTCAATATCGATTTCTTGACCTTTTTCAATAAATGCCATCTTATTCTCCTAGCGTTTGGTAGATTTCTCTGACAAGGGCTTCCGTATTATCCCAGCCCAGGCAAGGGTCCGTGATAGACTTGCCAAATACTTCCGGTTCGTTCTGACGGCCGTCTTCTAGATAAGACTCAATCATAAAGCCACGAACGTACTGCTTGATTTTTTCATTCCAATCACGGTTAATCAAGGTCTGGCGGACAATTCGAATCTGATCCATATATTGCTTACCAGAATTGTCATGATTGGTGTCCACAATGATAAAAGGATTTTCCAAGCCCATTTTCTCATATTGAGCAATAGTATCCATCAAATTATCATAGTAGTAGTTAGGAATATTCTTACCATATTCATTGATTGCTCCACGAAGAATGGCGTGCGAAAGCGGGTTCCCAGTTGTTTCCACTTCTTTTCCTAGGAAAAGGAAACTTTGTTTGTTTTGAGCAGCATAAATCCCATTAAACATAACATTGAGATTTCCAGATGTCGGATTTTTAAAACCAGTTGCGAAATCTGCCCCACTTGCCACAAAGCGGTGTTGCTGGTCTTCAACTGAACGGGCACCAACCGCCATGTAAGAAATCAAATCATCTACAAGCGGAAGATTTTCAGGATAAAGCATTTCATCAGCTGTTGTCATACCTGTTTCTGTGATAACACGATAATGAAGATGGCGAACGGCTTTGATTCCATTGATAAGACTAGGCGCTTCTGTCGCATTAGGCTGGTGAATCAAGCCCTTATAGCCATCTCCGTTGGTACGAGGTTTGGCAGTGTAAACACGCATAACCATAAAGATACGATCTGCCACTTCTTCTTGCAAAGCTGCCAAACGCTTAGCGTACTCAAGAACAGCTTCTTCATTGTCAGATGAGCATGGCCCAATTACCAAGAGAATTCGCTGGTCTTCTCCACGTATAATGGCTTCAAGTTCTTGATCGCGCTGAGATTTTCTCTCCAAAGCTTGGCCTTCTAATTTTGATAAGGCACGAACTTCTTCAATATTAATTTTAGGACTTTTTGCTGTAAATACCATAACTCATCTCCTTATAAATCAAACGGATACCAAGTAAAAATTTACTTTTCACAAGGTATCCGCCTCTAAACTATCTCATTTTATTGTCTTTTACCGTGACAGTTTTTAAACTTCTTACCAGAACCACATGGGCAAAGTTCATTCCGTCCAATCTGGCTCAAATCCAAATCTTCTGGTATATTTGCTTGGTGGGCAGCGATATTGCGAGTCGCTGTTGTACTGATATGGTGTTCTGCTTGTGGTCTTTCTTGTTCATGAATTTGTGCTTTCATCATCAAGCGTGTCACATCAAACTCAATCGAACCAATCATGTCATTAAACATACGGAAACCTTCTGCCTGATACTCAACAACAGGGTTGTTCTGAGCATAGCCACGAAGTCCAACCGCGTTACGCAATTGATCGAGGGCATCGATATGATCTGTCCACTTGTTATCTACCACTCGTAGAATCAAAACTTTTTGGAATTCTTTAACTGCTTCTTCATCGCGTAGTTTTGAAACCTGACTATCGTAAACTTGCAAAGCACGTTGGAAGAGCTCTTCCTTGATGGCCTTATCAGACAAGCCTGACAAGTCTTCCATCGTAATAGAATCTTCTGGAAGCAAGTTGTACTTAGCAAAGTTCAAAATTGCCTCTAGTTTTTCATCTTGTTTGGCACGCGCATGACCATCAATGACACGACCAATCGTGCGTTTAATCATAGCCTGAATTTCAGGTGCCAAGTCACGATCTGCAGTGATGACATCGTAACGTTGAGCATAGATAATCTCACGTTGTTCACGCATGACGTCATCGTATTGAAGGACTTGTTTACGGGTATCGTAGTTATTTCCTTCGACACGTTTTTGCGCTGCTTCAACCTGACGTGTCAACATACGAGACTCAATGGCCTCTTCAGACATGTTGAGACGTTCAAAGATTCCCTTCAGGCGTTCAGAACCAAAACGTTTCATCAAGTCATCTTCAAGAGATAGGTAGAATTGTGACTCACCTGGGTCTCCTTGACGACCTGAACGTCCACGAAGCTGATTATCGATACGACGGCTTTCATGGCGTTCTGTACCAATCACACAAAGTCCACCCAATTCGCGAACTCCTTCACCAAGCTTGATGTCGGTACCACGACCGGCCATGTTAGTCGCAATGGTAACAGCACCACGTTGACCAGCATTCATGATGATTTGGGCTTCTTTATAGTGGTTTTTAGCATTTAAGACTTCGTGAGGAACGCCAGCTGCGACCAATTTCTTAGAAATGTAATCACTGGTTTCAACCGCTACTGTACCAACCAAGACAGGCTGACCTTTTTGGTAACGAGCCTTAACGTCTTCGACAACCGCCTTAAACTTAGCCTCGATACTTGCATAAAGAAGGTCTGAGTGGTCAATACGTTGAACAGGACGGTTTGTTGGGATTGGAATAACACGAATGTTGTAAATTTCACGGAATTCTTCTTCCTCAGTCTTACCTGTACCCGTCATACCAGACAATTTCTTGTACATACGGAAAAGGTTTTGGTAAGTGATTGAGGCAGATGTCTTGGTTTCATCCTGAATTGGCACACCTTCTTTAGCTTCAATGGCTTGGTGCAATCCATCAGAATAACGACGACCTTCCATGGTACGACCTGTAAATTGGTCAACGATCAAGATTTCTTGTTCTTCGCTCACCACATAGTCAATATCGAGAAGCATGATGTAGTTAGCACGAAGGGCATTATCGATAAAGTGAGTCAGAGCTACGTTTTCGATGTCATAGAGGTTTTCAAGTTTGAAGTAGCTTTCAGCCTTGTCAATCCCTGAATCAGACAAACCAATAGTTTTAGACTGTACATCGATGATGTAGTCGTCTTTGTCCAAAGATTTCACATAGTGGTCTGCCATGTGGTAGAGCTGACTAGTTTCAACCGCATTAGCACCTGATACGATCAAAGGTGTACGCGCCTCATCAATCAAGATTGAGTCAACCTCATCGACCAAGGCATAGTTAAGCGGACGTTGTACCATGTTTTCAGCGCGAACGACCATGTTATCACGAAGGTAGTCAAATCCGATTTCTGAGTTGGTTGAGTAGGTAATATCACACTCATAGGCTTCTTTTTTCTCCATTGGAGATTTGGCAGCCAAGTTAATCCCTACTGACAAGCCAAGCCATGAGTACAATTCACCCATTTCAGTCGCGTCACGTTCTGACAGGTATTCATTGACCGTAACTACGTGAACCCCTTTACCTGAAAGGGCATTGAGGTATACGGGCATGGTCGCAGTCAAGGTTTTTCCTTCCCCTGTACGCATTTCTGGCACGTCACCATGGTGAAGAACGATTCCCCCCATGACCTGAACCTTATATGGGAAGAGACCTAGGACACGTTTAGCACCTTCACGGACAACCGCAAATGCTTCATAAAGCAGTGAATCCAGTGATTCTCCATTTTGATAACGTTCTTTAAATTCAACTGTTTTTGCTTTTAGTTGGTCGTCAGTCAAAGCAGCCATTTGGTCTTCGTATTTGAAAACCTTGTCAGCCATCTTTTCCAGACGACGAAGTTCTCCTTTATCATTTTCAATAATCGTTTTTAAAATATTAGCCATGATTTTCCTTACTTTTTATTCTGAATATTTTAGAATGTTCTTTTAATTTTAGCACAATTACTGATTATTTTCAAGGAAGAATCCCCATTTTGAAAAGGAAAAAGAGGCTAGTTTCCAAGCTAACCTCTCTGATTTTTATGATACTTTAATTGCCAAAAATCGGCAAAATCGCAAATAGGATAAATAGATTTATCCAAAAAGAAAGACAACAGATAAGTCCAAAAACAAAGAGACTGACTTTCTTGGACAGTAAGGCCATCAAAATCGACAGAATTCCAAAAACTAGTAAAACTTTCTGCATGATTAAGAGATTGATAGATATTCCCAGAACTGGTTTATCCCAAGGAACAAAGAAGAAAGCAATCCAGATCAACAGAACTAAACCAATATAGACCTTAGAATAGCGTGTAATAAATGATTTTAGATGTTCCATAAGCCACCTCCTAGGATTGTATATCCTTTAAATATTGTATATGCCCATTTTCGACAACTAATACATCTGTACAAAGATCTGAAATATCTTCCGATATGTGCGAAGTCAGGATAACCAGACCATTTTCTTTTTTCAGATAAGATAAAATGACCTGTTTGGTTAACCTCACACTCTTCTCATCCAAAGCATTCATAGGTTCATCAAGAAAGAGTATAGATGGTTCGGCAATAAAGGCTTGAATCAAAGCCATTTTTTGCTTTGTTCCTAAGGATAAATGACGGTATTAAACGTCTTCAAATTCCTGTAAATCATAGTATTGACTCCACTAGTCAATA
>NZ_CAJZDT010000071.1:0-9823 GCF_915066115.1 uncultured Streptococcus sp.
TGTTCCAAGTGTCAAATCTCAAGAAGTAGCCAACCTCTTAGTTGATGCTGGTATAAAAGGTATTCTCAGTTTTTCTCCTGTCCACTTGCACCTTCCAAAAGATGTGGTCGTTCAGTACGTCGATTTGACAAGTGAACTCCAAACTCTCCTCTATTTTATGCGGAAAGAGGATTAGAAAGCGAAAGCATTTATGAAAAAACCAGTTATTGGGATTACAGGAAACGAAAAAACTCATCCAGATGATGACATCATGATGAGCTACGCAGCAAAAGGCTTTGTGGAAGGCGTTAAAGACGCTGGAGGGATTCCCATCATCCTACCGATTGGTGATCAAGAAATGGCCTGCCACTATATCAGTATGATTGACAAGCTCATCTTGACAGGTGGGCAAAATGTTGATCCAAAATTCTATGGTGAACCAAAAACTATTGATAGCGATGACTACCACCTTCAAAGAGACATCTTCGAACTGGCCCTCATCAAGGAAGCTATTAAACAGCAAAAGCCGATTTTCTCTGTCTGCCGCGGGACTCAACTCTTTAACGTTGCCATGGGTGGAACTTTGTATCAAGATATCGAAGACCACTGGCAGGATTGTTCAGCCGAGTACACAACCCAGCGCTTGGTAACCGAACCAGATACTGTTCTTCGAGAAATCTATGGAGAAATCTCCCATATCAACTCCTTTCACCACCAGAGTATCAAGGATTTAGCTCCCAACTTAAAGATTGCGGCTCATGATCCTAAGGATGGTATCATTGAAGCTGTCATAAGTACGGATGATGTTGCCTTTCTCGGTGTCCAGTGGCATCCAGAATTTCTATTTGAAAATCGTCCCAAAGATAAAAACCTCTTTGACTATATCGTTAATGAACTTTAGATTAAATCTGTCTTTTCGCGGTAACTAAAATAGCTAGAATGAGAGACAATCAAATGGTCCAAGAGGACAATGCCCATCAGGTCGCAGGCTTCTTTGACAAGTTTAGTGACATGATCATCATTTCTGCTAGGGGACACCGCTCCTGAGGGATGATTGTGGACCAAGATGAGAGAGGTTGCCATATGCTTGATGGCAAAATGAAGAATCTCTCGCGGTTCAGCAATACTGCGAGTGGCAGAACCGATAAAAATGGTCTGCTGATGGATGATTTGATTTTGAGTATTGAGATAGAGCGCTACCAGGTGCTCTTGTTTTTTATGGCCCAATTCCTGCTGCATCTTCTTGGCCAACTTTTGACTGCTGAGAATACTTTCCATCTCAAGGGTCTCATGCTTGTGAATACGATGGCCCAGTTCAATCATAGCTTGTAACTCTATGGCCTTAACACGGCCGATACCAGATAGACTCTGCAATTCCTGCAGGGTCATTTTTTTCAAATCTGTTAGGCTTGAAAGATTATTCAAGACTTTCTGGGCAATTTCAAAAACGCTAGCTTGACGTGTTCCTGTCCTGAGTAAAATAGCTAGCAACTCTTGATTACTGAGCGCTTCAACTCCTTCTTTGGCCAGTCTTTCTCTTGGTAATAGTGAATCTTCTTGGAATGAAATACTATACATAAAAATCCTCCTCACTTTATTATTCGTGAGAAGGATGGAAAATTAGATTTTTTTCTCAATTGGGGCTACACTAGCCAAAAGTTTTTTCAAACCTACTTCTGGGAAATTGATTTTCAATTCCTGCGTAGCACCGCTACCTGAAACTTCCAGAACGGTTCCCTCTCCCCATTTCTTGTGGAGGGCAATATCACCAATGGACCAATTTGCCTCACTAGAAGCTGATTTTGCTCCAGCAGTAAATTGACCAAATGGGAGACCGCTTGACTGGATAGATTTTGGGGCAGCACTACGTTTACGGTCTTGAAGAGCTTGAGCCAGACTCATACCTTGACCAAAGGCAAGACCACCACTGCTATAAGATGCCTTAAAGCTTGTATTGGCTGGACGGGCTAGGCCTTGATACTCAAGCAAATCTGAACTAATTTCATTAATAAAACGAGTCGGACGGTTGTAGTTGGTACGACCGAAAAGCAGGCGCGAGTTAGCATTTGTCAGATAGAGAATTTTCTCTGCACGCGTAATTCCTACATAGGCCAGACGGCGTTCTTCTTCCAATTCATCTTGATCTTCAGCTGCACGGCTAAGTGGAAAGACATTTTCTTCCATTCCAATCAAAAAGACAACTGGAAACTCGAGACCTTTAGCGGCATGCAGGGTCATCAGGGTCACTTCTGATGTCTCCTGACTACCTGAATCTGTATCGGCAATCAAGGCCAAGTCATTCAAGAAACGACTCAGTTTATCCAGACCAGTTTCCTCTTCTGGACCATCAGAGGTATCATCAAAGTTTTTCGTCACAGAAAGGAACTCTTCGATATTTTCAACCCTAGCCTTGCTTTCTAAAGTCGCTTGAGCATTTAGAATATCGACGTAACCTGTTTTTTCTAGGACGGCCTCAACCAACTCTGTAATGCTTAAGTGGTCCAGTTGCTCCCTCAAATCTAGAATCATATTGGCAAAATCCCAGATAGACTGGGCTGCTTTACCCTTGATACCAGATAACATGATATTGGCTGAAGCATCTAGCATGGACATGTCTTGCATATTCGCAAATTCACGGATTTTCTCAACTGTACCTGGCCCAATTCCACGTTTAGGCTCGTTGATAATGCGCTCAAAACTGATATTGTCACTCAAATTGGCAATAAGATTGAGGTAAGCGATAATATCTCGGATTTCCTTACGGCTGTAGAACTTGGTTCCACCAACCATAGTATAAGGGATATTTGACTTGAGCAGGGCTTCCTCAATAGTACGGGACTGCGCATTAGTACGATAAAGAACTGCAAAATCCTTGTGAAGGAAGTTTTGACTCCGACCAAGTTCATCAATAGTTCTGGCTACAAATACAGCCTCATCTAGCTCATCATTGGCACGATAATAAACGATTTGTTCCCCATCAGCGTTTTGAGTCCAGAGATTCTTAGGACGGCGGTTTTTATTATTTTTAATGACCTCGTTGGCCGCTTGGAGAATGGTTTTAGTTGAGCGGTAATTCTCCTCTAACAAAACAACCTTGGCTTGGGGATAATCCTTTTCGAAGTCCAAGATATTCTGCATATCAGCACCACGCCAACCGTAGATAGACTGGTCCGCATCCCCAACCACACAGATGTTTTTAAAGCGCGATGCCAAGAGTTTGACCAATTGGTACTGAGCATGGTTGGTATCTTGGTACTCATCAACGTGGATGTATTGGAATTTCTGTTGATAGTAAGTCAAAACATCAGGATTTTGATCAAAGAGACGCAAGGTCAGCATAATCAAATCATCAAAGTCAACAGACTCAGACTGACGAAGCTCTTTTTGATAAGCCGTGTAACACTGGGACACGATTTGCGTATACATATCGCCAGCTTGGGCAGCATAAGCCACATCATCAATCAAATCATTCTTAGCATTAGAAATGGTCCCCAAAATAGTTCGCTCATTCCATTTTTTAGGGTCCAAGTTCAACTGCTTGAGAATGCGTTTCATGAGCGTTCGCTGTTCACCAGGATCCACAATAGTAAAATTACGGTTGTAGCCAATATGATCCGCATCGCGACGCAAAATACGAACGCACATGGAGTGGAAGGTCGCAATCAGACAGTCCTGAGTGGATGGATTGAGGCTATAAGCACGCTCTTTCATCTCACGCGCAGCCTTATTAGTAAAGGTAATGGCCAAGATATTCCATGGATTGACCATCTTTTCATCAATCAAATAAGCAATACGGTGGGTCAAAACTCGGGTCTTTCCAGAACCAGCCCCTGCCATAATCAACAAGGGACCTTCTGTCGTTTGCACCGCCTCAGCCTGACGGTTATTCATTCCATTTAATAATGCGTTCATCTTCTCTTCCTTACTCTTGAAGTCAATATTTCTATTATATCAGAATTTAGGGAAAATATCTTTACCTAGACTGGTTACGTGTAGAAGGCAACTTCTTATACCTAGATAAAAAATGAGCTTGGATATTATTTCCAAACTCATTTAAAATCAATTGCAATATACTAGAACAAGCCTAGAACGGTTCCATCGCTTTCAACATCCATGTTGAGAGCAGCTGGTCGTTTTGGAAGTCCTGGCATGGTCATGACATCACCAGTTAAGGCAACGATAAAGCCTGCACCTAATTTTGGAACCAATTCACGAATGGTAATTTCAAAGTTTTCAGGTGCTCCAAGTGCATTCGGATTGTCTGAGAAACTATATTGAGTTTTAGCCATACAGATTGGCAATTTGTCCCAACCGTTTTGAACGATTTGAGCAATTTGTGTTTGAGCTTTCTTCTCAAAATTCACTTTGCTACCACGGTAGATTTCAGTAACAATCTTTTCAATCTTTTCTTGAACAGAAAGGTCATTGTCATACAAACGTTTGTAGTTAGCTGGGTTTTCAGCGATTGTCTTAACAACTGTTTCGGCAAGTGCTACTCCACCTTCTGCACCATCAGCCCAGACACTTGCTAACTCAACTGGTACATCAATTGAGGCACAGAGTTCTTTCAAGGCTGCAATTTCAGCTTCTGTATCAGATACAAATTCGTTAATCGCTACTACTGCTGGAATACCGAACTTACGGATATTTTCAACGTGGCGTTTCAAGTTGGCAAAACCGACACGAACAGCTTCTACGTTTTCTTCAGTCAGAGCGTCTTTAGCCACGCCACCATTCATCTTAAGGGCACGAAGGGTTGCGACGATGACTACTGCATCTGGAGATGTTGGCAAGTTTGGTGTCTTAATATCAAGGAATTTCTCGGCACCAAGGTCTGCACCAAAACCAGCTTCAGTAACTGTGTAATCAGCCAAGTGAAGGGCTGTTGTCGTTGCCAAGACAGAGTTACATCCATGAGCGATATTGGCAAATGGACCACCATGTACAAAGGCAGGTGTTCCGTAAATTGTCTGAACCAGGTTTGGCTTAATAGCATCTTTCAAGATCAATGCTAAAGCACCTTCAACCTGCAAATCACCCACAGAAACTGGTGTACGGTCATAGCGATAACCGATAACAATGTTAGCCAAACGGCGTTTCAAGTCCTCGATGTCTGTTGCCAAGCAAAGAATTGCCATGATTTCGGAAGCAACAGTAATATCAAAGCCATCCTCACGTGGAATACCATTTAGAGGACCACCAAGTCCGACGGTCACGTGACGAAGTGCTCGGTCGTTCAAGTCCACTACACGTTTCCATAGGATACGACGTTGGTCAATTCCCAGCTCATTTCCTTGATGCAAGTGGTTGTCAATCAAGGCAGAAAGCGCATTGTTGGCAGTTGTAATGGCATGCATGTCTCCAGTAAAGTGGAGGTTGATGTCTTCCATTGGAAGAACTTGGGCGTAACCACCACCAGCTGCACCACCCTTAATCCCCATTACTGGACCAAGAGATGGTTCGCGGATAGCAATCATGGTTTTCTTGCCAATCTTATTCAAGGCATCCGCCAGACCAATGGTAATAGTTGATTTTCCTTCACCTGCTGGCGTTGGGTTGATCGCGGTAACCAAGATCAATTTTCCAACTGGATTGCTCTCAACTGCACGAATTTTATCAAAGCTGAGCTTAGCCTTGTACTTTCCGTACAACTCCAAATCATCGTAAGAAATACCAAGTTTCTCTACAACATCAACGATTGGCTTCAACTCAATACTCTGTGCGATTTCAATATCTGTTTTCATTCAAAACTCCTCTAACCTCTTATATGATAATTCATTATAACACAAAACAAGATTTTTAACATCCTTAAACTCTCTAAACGTTCGTAAATATCCCTATTTTTAAGGTTTTTAGAGTTCTTTCTTAAATTTTATATGGCTTTATAGTTTGAAACTATAGTAAATCTTCGTTTTTACCAAAAATTTATCGCTTTCATTTTACTTACCGTTTATTTTTGTGTACAATAGTGCTATGAAAATTTTAGTTACATCGGGCGGTACCAGTGAAGCTATTGATAGCGTCCGCTCTATCACTAATCATTCCACAGGTCGCTTGGGCAAAATCATCACAGAAATCTTGCTTGCTGCAGGGCATGAAGTTTGTTTGATAACAACAAAACGAGCTCTGAAGCCAGAAGTCCATCCCAACCTAATCATTCGAGAAATTAACAATACCAAGGATCTTCTACTGGAAATGCAAGAACGTATTCAGGATTATCAGGTCTTGATTCACTCAATGGCCGTATCTGATTACACTCCTGTTTATATGACAGGGCTGGAGGAAGTTCAGGATAGCTCCAATCTAGAAGAATTTTTAAACAAGCAAAATCATCAAGCTAAGATTTCTTCAACTGACGAGGTTCAGGTTTTGTTCCTAAAAAAGACACCCAAAATCATATCCCTAGTCAAGGAATGGAATCCTGCTATTCATCTGATTGGTTTCAAACTGCTGGTTGATGTCTCTGAGGATTATCTCATCGAGATTGCCAGAAAAAGTCTTATCAAAAACCAAGCTGACTTAATCATTGCAAATGACCTGACTCAAATCTCAACAAACCAGCATCGAGCAATCTTTGTTGAAAAAGATCAGCTTCAAACAGTCCAGACTAAAGAAGAAATTGCAAAACTCCTCCTTGAAAAAATTCAAGCCTATCATTCTTAGAAAGGAAAGCTATGGCACACATTCTCTTGGCTGTGACAGGCTCAATCGCCTCTTACAAGTCGGCAGATTTAGTCAGTTCTCTAAAAAAACAAGGCCATGATGTCACTGTCTTAATGACTCAGGCTGCTACAGAGTTTATCCAACCCTTGACACTACAGATCTTATCACAAAATCCTGTCCACTTGGATGTCATGAAAGAACCTTATCCTGATCAGGTTAATCATATTGAACTTGGAAAAAAAGCAGATTTATTTATCGTAGCCCCGGCAACTACTAACACTATTGCAAAACTAGCCCACGGCTTCGCGGATAACATGGTGACCAGTACGGCTCTGGCATTGCCCAGTCATATTCCCAAACTAATAGCTCCTGCTATGAATACAAAAATGTATGACCATCCAGCAACTCAGGCTAATCTGAAAACATTAGAAACCTACGGCTATCAGCTGATTGCTCCAAAAGAATCCCTACTAGCTTGTGGAGACCACGGACGAGGAGCCCTAGCTGACCTCACAATTATTTTAGAAAGAATAAAGGAAACTCTCGATGAAGAAACGCTCTAATATTGCACCTATTGCTATCTTTTTTGCAACCATGCTCGTGATTCACTTTCTGAGCTCACTTATCTTTAACCTTTTTCCATTTCCAATCAAACCGACCATCGTTCATATTCCTGTCATTATTGCCAGCATTATTTACGGTCCACGAGTTGGGGTTACACTTGGATTTTTGATGGGGCTACTTAGCTTGACAGTTAATACAATTACGATTCTACCAACAAGTTACCTCTTCTCTCCTTTCGTACCAAATGGGAACATCTACTCAGCTATCATTGCCATCGTCCCACGTATTTTGATTGGTTTAACTCCGTATCTAGTCTATAAACTGATGAAAAATAAAACTGGTCTTATTTTAGCTGGTGCCCTTGGTTCACTTACCAATACAGTCTTTGTACTTGGTGGAATTTTCTACCTTTTTGGAAATGTCTTTGATGGTAATATCCAAAAACTCCTAGCAACTGTTATCTCAACAAATTCGATTGCTGAATTAGTTATTTCCGCAGTTCTAACCCTAGCCATTGTTCCAAGACTACAGACTTTGAAAAAATAAAAACAATCTCCACTTTCATACTTGAAGGTGGAGATTTCGCTCTGTATAGTTTTGATTTTTAGTAAAATATCTACAAGTCTTTAACTGAAAAATGACCTATAAACCTAAGTAAATCCTTGCTTTATTGTCTTGTTTGGTGTACTATACTAGTGTATATACAGTTAAAAGGAGATTCTTATGAACACACGGAAAAAGACACAATTTATGACAATGACTGCCCTCTTAACGGCTATTGCAATTTTGATTCCAATTGTTATGCCTTTTAAGATTGTCATTCCACCTGCTTCCTATACTTTAGGAAGCCACATCGCTATTTTTATCGCCATGTTCTTATCGCCCTTGATGGCTGTTTTTGTCATCTTAGCCTCTAGTTTTGGATTTTTGATGGCTGGCTATCCCATGGTGATCGTTTTTCGAGCTTTTTCCCATATCTTTTTTGGGACTTTGGGGGCTCTTTACCTACAAAAATTCCCCGATACCCTAGATAAACCAAAATCTTCCTGGGTTTTCAACTTTGTGTTAGCGCTTGTCCATGCTCTTGCTGAAGTATTAGCTTGTGTCGTTTTTTATGCAACTTCGGGTACCAATGTAGAAAATATGTTTTATGTTCTATTTATACTAGTTGGATTTGGCACAATTATCCATAGTATGGTAGACTATACATTAGCACTAGCTGTCTATAAAGTGCTTCGAAAACGCCGTTAAAAGGAAAAGCTATGACAAAAGATCGCAAACAAGCCCTGCTCCAACTCTTGAAAGAAACTCCTAAAGCCCTCAATGGCCAAAGTTTAGCTGAACATTTTCATGTTACACGCCAGGTCATTGTACAGGACATTGCAATTTTAAGAGCCGATGGCGCTCCTATCCTATCCACCAATCGTGGCTACGTCTATAAGCAAATTGAAACCAACCCTTATGTTCACAAACTTTTCAAGGTGAAACATGAAGTTGAAGAAATCGGTCAAGAACTCCTTGCTATCGTTGATAATGGTGGACGTGTTCAAAATACCTTGATTGACCATCCCGTTTATGGAGAAATCGAAACCTTGCTGAAACTGTCTTGTCGCCGAGACGTGCAACATTTTCTAGAACAAGTCGAGCATTCAGATTTTAGACCTCTGTCTGAATTGACAGATGGCATCCATTACCACCTAGTCGAAGCTGAAACACAGCAAGACCTCCGCTATATCGAGGAGGCCTTGGATCAGCTAGGTTATTTAGTAAAAGACTAGAAGATTTTCTTCTCCCAATCGTCTTCTGTACGGCGAGGGTAGAAAAATTCAGATTTGTCAGGAGCTTCCATCATCTCCATCAAGGGTAACATATCATAGGCCAGATCCAAGTTTGGAATCTGGTCTTTTTGCACCCAAGAAACTTCTCCTTCATCTGAAGAGCGAAGGGTACCAGAGAACTCAGTTGTCTTATAACAAACGACAATATAGCGCCCACCTGTATCCAGTGGCCAATTTTTAATGCCGACAAGTTGAGGATTTTGGATAGTCAATCCTGTTTCTTCATAGATTTCACGAATAACAGACTCTGCGAAAGATTCGCCATTTTCTACATGGCCTCCTGGAAAGGCATAACCTGACCAGCGATTGGTTTCAGGAGCGCGATACTGCATCACCACGCGCTGAGTTTCGAGGTCTTCAATCAGACAGATGTTGGTTAAAATAGTTGCTTGGGCACGGGACATAGGTTTACTCGCTTTCTAAGTTATTAAAATGTATCTTCATTGTATTTTACTTCTGCCTTCATGATAAAGGGATTGATCAATTCATGATGTTCATAAGTAGTACGGGCCAAAAAACCTCTAGCAATGATGATTTCCTTATCTTCTATGCGATAGTCTATATTGATAGGGATGGCTGGATCTGAGATAACTGATAAAACAAAGAATGCTGCAAACCAAAGGTAAAATGTCACCAATCCACTAAATATTTGAAAAATAAGGTGATACCATTGAAAATCTCTTGTTCTATAAAAGATTCTCCAGGGATGAATTAAGAAGGTCAAACAAAGAATGAAAAACCAACTATTCCACAAAAACGGCGTAAAGGAGATAGAAACG
>NZ_CAJZDT010000072.1:0-9803 GCF_915066115.1 uncultured Streptococcus sp.
TACAACGAGGCTTTAAGTTTACGGGGCCTGTTGCAGTTTTGTCATTTCTACAGGCTGCAGGTTTGGTTGATGACCACGAGAATGATTGTGAATGGAAAAGCAGGAATTAGTGTGTACAGGTAACTAGCATATCTGAGAATATAGAAAAAAGCTGAGAAACTTTTCCCAGCTTTTTATATATACTATTAGATTTGTTAGAGTGAAGTCAAAAAAGTGATTCCACCTAAAATAACACCAGCTGAATTTGGAATGATTAGTATCCAATCCTTCTTAGGTTCCTTTGTCCATCCATAAATAACCCAGATTAAGCAAGATATAGCAGCTGATAAAGGTTGAAATGGTTGAGCTTTATTTCCCTGTAAATTAGCGATAATCTGAGGTATGTAGGCAATAAATACTATAATTCCAATAAAGGCACCAATAGAACCTACGATTCGATTAATTTTTTGTTTTGTCATATACACCTCCTTCAAAAGGATATCATAGAAATTAGCGAAATGCAATAAATTCAGATACAAATTGTAACGAAAACCAATACAAAAGCACAAAAATAGAGAAACTATTTATTTTTTGTTATAGTCAAAGCGAATGACTTGCTCCTTTGCATCTACATGGGTGTGAACTCCAAAGGGTACAATTGCTCTTGGAGTTGCGTGGCCGACATTCAAATTATAGACAATCGGGATATTGCTGTCAATGATATCCAGTAGTGCCTCTTTATAGTCGTCATAGAAAGTTTCATCCATAGGTTTTCCGACCAAGAGTCCACTGATGACCGCGAATACTCCAGTGTCCTTCAAAGTCCGCAACATCTTTTTGAAGTCTTCGGGTTTAGGCTTTTCTTCGCTTGTTTCTAGCAAGAGGATTTTTCCTTCCCAGTCTGACAAGTCAGGGAAAAGTTTGTACTTTTGGCAGAGCTCCGTGCTGTCTGCGTATCGAGAGTTGTCAAAGATATCGTAGAGGGATTCGAGACACCCACCAAGGATTTCTCCCTCGAACTGGGCATTTCCTTGCAACAAGTCAAAACCAGTATTTGCATGACTGACACGAGGTGTTCCTAGGGCCTTGGGACTGAAGTCAGTTCGTTCCTCATACCAAACGTCACTAGGGCGGATTTCTGAGATTCTTCCAGTCTCAATTAATTCTTTAAAGTAGTGAAAGCTATAGGGCAACATTTCCTTGTCCAATTCACAAATGTCTGCTAGAAAGGATTGACCATAAAAAGTTTTAACACCTAGTTTATGCAACATGAGATGGTTCATGGTTGTATCTGAGAAGCCAAGAAAAATCTTTTGTTTGATAACCTTTTCTAGTTGGTCATTTTCAAAAAGGTAGGGCAACAAACGATAGGTATCATCCCCACCGATGGCACATAGGATCATTTCGATGCTATCATCAGAAAAGGCCTGCATCAAATCCTCTGCACGCGCTTCGGGATGGTCCTTGATAAAGTCTAAGCCTTTTAACGAATGGGGCAAAAAGATAGGATTAAGTCCTAAGTCCTTGAGACGTTGGACACCCAAGTCCACTTCGTGTTTGACAAAGTCTTCTCCGATAATGCCACTAGATAAACTAACAATACCAATAGTAGAAATCATATCTCACCCTCCTAGAAATAGATTGATACTCTTCGAAAATCAAATTCAAACCGCGTCAGCTTCGCCTTACCGTACTCAAGTACAGCCTTCGGCTAGCTTCCTAGTTTGCTCTTTGATTTTCATTGAGTATGAGCCTATTTTATCACAAAAGATAAGAGAAAACGATGGGATTTCAGAAGAATGCTTTTAAATCAAGAAAGTAGTAAAAAGCAACCGCACCTGCAGTTGCTTTTATCATTCTCTTAATAACGTGTTGGTCCTGCACTTGCGCTGCGAATGTTCAAGCGTTTCTTGAGATAGAAGCGAAGGGCTAGGAGAACTGCTCCGATAATAGCTAGTGGCAATGGAGCAAGTACTGGGTTAAGGTTAGCTGGTAGGAAGCTTGTTGCAAAGAAGACAAGTAACCAAAGGAACATAGAGGCTAGGATAACCAGTACAGATTTCCAGAAAGGTGGACGTTGACTGCGGTCCATATCTGGACCATAGTATTGGTAAACAAAGTAGTACATCAAGTAGAAGGCAAATCCACCAACCAGTCCAACTAGCAGAAGAGTAATCAAACCGTAACCGATAGCCTGATCTGCTGAGAAGAAGGTTGTAAGGGCGCTGACGAGGGCAAAGAGGCTAGTGATGAAAAGGGCTGAGTCCATAATCATGAGTTTTGGATCATCATTTTCTTTTGGATGCTCTTTTTCATATTGCTCCTTGACAGTAAAGCTATGAGCCCAGTGGGTCGGTGCGCCGTAAAGGGAACGAGCAGTCGTACCTTTGGCTTGCTCTTCAAGGATTTGAGGAATAACTTCCTCAAAAATAGCCTTAATTTCAGCGTCTGATTTCCCATCTTTGATGAATTGTTGGGTAGCGATGTGGACAAACTCTTGGTTTTTCTTGGTTAATTTTTGTAGATCAATCTGAGACATAGGAACTCCTCTTAGAACCATTTTTTATGGATGAGATAGAGAGTGAGCGAGACACTCATAGCAAAGGCGATAAAGACGATTAACCAGAAGGCATTTGGCTCGCCGTTTAGGGGGATTTCATTATCCTTAAAGTTCATCCCGTAGGCAGAGAAGACCATGGTTGGGATGGACATGACAATGGTCACAAGGGCCAAAGTTTTCATAATATTGTTCTGGTTGTTGGAAATGATAGAGGCAAAGGTTTCTGTCATGGAATGAAGGACATTTCCGTAAATGTCTGCCATCTCGATGGCCTGTTGGGTTTCAATCAGGGTATCTTCAAGCAGGTCTTCGTCCTCAAGGTATTTCTTGATATTGCTGGTTGAGCTGGTCAATTTCTTAATCACACGCTCATTTGTTTTGAGGGAGGCCTTGAAATAGACGATGGTTTTTTCCAATTCCATGAGCTCAATCAATTCTTCATTACGAGTTGATTGATGCAGTTGACTTTCGATTTGTTCACTCTTACGGTCGATTGAACGAAGGGCTGTTAGGTAAAGCTCAGCATTGCGATAGAGAATCTGGAAGATAAAACGTGAGCGCATGAAGGTATAGAAATTACGCAATCGACGGTTGATAAAGACATCGAGGACTGGTAATGGTTCCAAACACGTAGTGATAATGGTTTCCTCAGTGATGATGATACCAAGCGGGATGGTTACGTAGTAGGTGCGGTTATTTCTTTCTTCTGTGACCGGCACGTCAACGATAATCAGGGTGTACTCGTCTTCAATGGTAATACGAGACATTTCTTCCGCATCGAGCGGTGCTCGAAGGTCGGCAATATCGATATCGAAGGCGTTAGCGATTTCGAGTGATTCATTTTGAGTCGGATTGACGAGATTGATCCAAGTACCCGGTTCAAGTGTATCGATCTCTTTAAATTCAGTTGTTGTAGAGAGAAAAACTTGTTTCATATCCCTTATCCTTTCTCATTTTTCAGATTTTTTCACACCGTACTATTATACTACAAATTCAGCCTTTTGGGTAATAGAATCTCACTTTTTTTGGTATAATGGTAAGCAATAATGGACTAGAAAGAACAAAGATGCAAGATAAAATTGTCATTCATGGGGCGCGTGCCCATAATTTAAAAAATATTGATGTGGAGATTCCACGAGACAAGTTGGTTGTCGTGACCGGCTTGTCAGGTTCAGGGAAATCCAGTCTGGCCTTTGATACTCTCTATGCTGAGGGACAACGTCGCTATGTAGAGAGTTTGTCAGCCTACGCTCGTCAATTCTTGGGGAATATGGAGAAGCCTGATGTAGATGCTATTGATGGTCTCAGCCCAGCTATTTCCATTGACCAGAAAACGACTAGCAAAAACCCTCGCTCGACAGTGGGAACAACGACTGAAATCAATGACTATCTGCGTCTCCTCTACGCACGTGTGGGGACGCCTTACTGTATCAACGGGCATGGAGCTATCAAGGCTTCTTCGGTGGAGCAAATCGTGGATAAGGTTTTGGAGTTACCTGAACGCCAGCGCCTACAAATTTTAGCACCAGTCATTCGTAAGAAAAAAGGCCAACATAAGAGTGTTATCGAGAAGGTTCAGAAAGATGGGTATGTCCGTGTTCGTGTGGATGGGGAAGTCTATGATGTGACCGAAGTGCCTGAGCTGTCTAAGAGTAAGCAACACAATATCGATGTCGTGGTTGACCGTATTGTCATCAAGGAGGGTATTCGTAGCCGTCTCTTCGACTCAATCGAGGCTGCCCTTCGTATCGCAGAAGGTTATGTCATTATCGACACCATGGACGATTCGGAGTTGCTCTTTTCTGAGCATTATGCTTGTCCAGTTTGTGGCTTTACTGTTCCAGAGTTAGAGCCTCGTCTCTTCTCATTCAATGCTCCTTTTGGCTCTTGTAGTGAGTGTGACGGCTTGGGCATCAAGCTGGAGGTGGATACTGATTTGGTAGTGCCAGATGTCAGCAAAACCTTACGTGAGGGAGCCTTGGCTCCTTGGAATCCTATCTCATCCAACTACTATCCAAACATGCTAGAGCAGGCTATGACAGCTTTTGGAGTGGATATGGATAAGCCTTTTGAGGACTTGTCAGAAGAGGATAAGAACTTGATTCTCTATGGGTCAGTTGGCAAGGAATTCCATTTCCACTATGAGAATGAATTTGGTGGCGTGCGCGATATTGACATTCCTTTTGAGGGAGTTGTTAATAATATCAAACGTCGCTACCATGAAACTAATAGTGACTACACCCGCACCCAGATGCGCCTTTACATGAATGAACTGACCTGCGGAACCTGTCACGGCTATCGTCTTAATGACCAGGCCTTGTCTGTCCGTGTGGGTGGCGAGCAAGGGCCACATATCGGAGAAATTTCAGACCTGTCGATCGCAGACCACTTGGAATTGGTGAGCCAGCTGACCTTGTCTGAAAATGAAGCCATCATTGCTCGTCCCATTCTCAAGGAAATCAATGACCGCTTGACCTTCCTCAATAACGTGGGTCTAAACTATCTGACTCTGTCACGTTCGGCAGGTACCCTTTCAGGTGGAGAGAGTCAGCGTATTCGCTTGGCGACCCAGATTGGTTCCAACCTCTCAGGTGTCCTCTATATCTTGGATGAGCCTTCGATTGGGCTCCACCAAAGGGACAATGACCGCCTGATTGCCAGTCTAAAAAAGATGCGTGACTTGGGGAATACTCTCATCGTGGTGGAACACGACGAAGATACCATGCGTGAGGCGGATTATCTGATTGATGTGGGTCCCGGTGCCGGTGTTTTTGGTGGGGAGATTGTTGCCGCAGGTACGCCAAAACAGGTTGCTCGCAACAGCAAGTCTATCACAGGCCAGTACTTGTCAGGGAAACGTGCCATTCCAGTACCAGAAGAGCGCCGTGTGGGAAATGGTCGTTTTATCGAGGTGACAGGAGCGCGTGAGAACAACTTGCAAAATGTCACGGCTCGCTTCCCGTTAGGAAAATTCATTGCGGTGACAGGTGTGTCGGGCTCAGGGAAATCGACCCTAATCAATAGCATTCTCAAAAAAGCTATTGCCCAGAAGCTCAACCGCAATTCAGACAAACCTGGTAAATTCAAGACCATTACAGGAATTGAGCATGTAGACCGCTTGATTGATATTGACCAGAGTCCAATCGGACGAACGCCAAGGTCTAACCCGGCTACTTATACAGGAGTTTTTGACGATATACGGGACCTTTTTGCCCAGACAAACGAAGCCAAGATTCGAGGCTACAAAAAGGGGCGTTTCAGTTTCAACGTCAAGGGAGGTCGTTGTGAAGCCTGCTCAGGTGACGGGATTATCAAGATTGAGATGCACTTCTTGCCAGATGTTTACGTGGCTTGTGAAGTCTGCCACGGGACTCGCTACAACAGTGAAACCCTAGAAGTTCACTACAAGGAAAAGAATATCTCGCAGGTCTTGGATATGACGGTCAACGATGCGGTAGAATTTTTCCAACACATTCCCAAAATTCAGCGCAAACTCCAGACAATCAAGGATGTGGGGCTGGGCTATGTAACTCTAGGGCAACCAGCTACTACTCTTTCTGGGGGAGAAGCCCAGCGTATGAAGCTAGCTAGCGAACTCCACAAACGCTCAACAGGAAAATCTTTCTACATTCTGGATGAGCCGACGACAGGGCTTCATACAGAGGACATTGCTCGCCTACTCAAGGTTTTAGCTCGCTTTGTTGACGATGGCAATACAGTCCTCGTTATTGAGCACAATCTGGATGTTATCAAGACAGCAGACCATATTATTGATTTGGGACCTGAGGGCGGTGTCGGTGGTGGAACCATCATCGCAACAGGAACTCCAGAAGAAGTAGCGGCTAATGAAGCCAGCTACACAGGACAGTATTTGAAAGGAAAGTTACATCATGAATAAACGTGTGCAAGCATTTCTCGCTAAAATGCAAGAAAAAGAACTAGATGGCATCATCATTAATAATCTCAAAAACGTCTATTACCTGACTGGTTTTTGGGGGTCAAATGGGACAATCTTCATCAGCCGTGACCGTCAGGTTTTGGTGACAGACTCTCGCTATATCATTGCAGCTAAGCAAGAAACCACTGGTTTTGAGATTGTGGCTGACCGTGATGAATTGGCTGTCATTGCAGGCATTGTTAAGGACATGGGCTTGTCTCGAATCGGTTTTGAGGACGAGATTTCGGTCTCTTATTATCACCGTATGCAGGCAGCCTTTGAAGGAATTGACTTGCTTCCACAAACTCAGTTTGTTGAAGGTCTTCGAATGATTAAGGATGAGGCAGAGATTGCAGCTATTCGCAAGGCTTGTTCTATCTCAGATCAAGCTTTCCGTGATGCGCTTGACTTTATCAAGCCAGGAAAGACTGAAATTGAAATTGCCAACTTCCTTGACTTCCGTATGCGGGAGTTGGGAGCATCTGGCTTGTCTTTTGATACGATTCTAGCTAGCGGTATCAATTCTTCCAAACCTCATGCTCATCCTATGCACAAACAAGTTGAGCTAGGAGAAGCCATTACCATGGACTTCGGTTGCCTTTATGACCACTATGTCAGTGATATGACCCGGACTATCTACTTGGGACACGTCAGTGATGAGCAGGCAGAGATTTACAATACGGTTCTCAAAGCCAATCAAGCCTTGATTGACCAGGCTAAAGCAGGATTAGGTTTCCGTGACTTTGACAAAATTCCTCGTGATATTATCATCGAAGCAGGCTATGGCGACTACTTTACCCACGGTATCGGACACGGTATTGGACTGGATATTCATGAAGAGCCTTACTTTAGCCAGACTTCTACAGAAACTATTAAGGCAGGTATGGCCTTGACAGACGAGCCAGGTATTTATATTGAAGGTAAATATGGTGTTCGTATCGAGGATGATATCCTGATTACAGAGACAGGTTGTGAATTGTTGACCCTAGCTCCAAAAGAGTTGATAGTTATTTAAGACTCAAACAACTCAAATGATTGACTTTTAAATTTTAAAGGTTTATACTGAAATACGAAAACGGTAGGTGAGGCTACCATAGGGATACGGATGACTACCGCAAAGCAGTGGAGACACTACTCGTTGGTCAACAGTCCTGGTCGCGAAGGCTAAGACTAAGCTCATTACATTGCCCTATGGAGTTAAAGCTTGAACGAAAAAACAGATAGTTAGTTTTTTAATCCTGCCATTTTTTGATGGTAGGATTTTCTACTGTTTAAATCAAAGAAAGGAGATAGACGATGCAAATTGACGATCATCCGGAACCGCACATACACAGCCAATCGCTGATTTGTGTCGTTCTGCCCTTATAAAGTGATTGGTCTCTGTGTATGAAACACATCATTCATACAGATAGGAGAAACCAATGAAAACTACAAAAGAAAGATTAGCAACAGCTATTCATACATCTTTAAACGAAACTCTATCTTTTTATAAGACAAGTCTAACAGGCTTGATTGAGGAACAGGTCGAAAAAAATCGTAGTCTCTATGGCGAAAATATGATTACCAAAGGTCAAGAAGATTCGATTTTGAAAAAGATTTACGAATCGATTATCAATCCTTTCACAATTATCTTGCTTGTCATTGCTACTATATCTTTAGTGACCAATGTTTGGTTGGCAAAACCAGGTCAAGAGGATCCAACGACTTCTATTATCATCGTTGTCCTAGTCCTCATTTCTGGTGGAATTCGATTTATTCAAGAGCTCCGTAGTGATAAGGCTGCGACCAATCTATCAAAAATGATTGTCAATACAGCGACTGTCATTCGTCAAGGAGAAATCCAAGAAGTACCTATCGATGATTTGGTAGTAGGTGACGTGGTTAAATTAAGCGCTGGAGACATGATTCCAGCAGATCTTCTTTTATTTGAGTCGCGCGATTTCTTTGTACAACAGTCGGGCTTGACAGGTGAAAGTGAATCGGTTGAAAAATTGGCCTTGACCAAGGCAACAGTTCAACAATCTGATAGTCTGCTGGAAGCAGAAGCGCTCGCCTTTATGGGAACCAATGTCTTGTCTGGTAGTGCTAAGGCCGTGGTTTTGGCGGTTGGTGATGATACCATGATGGGGGCCATTGAGCAGACTTTGAACACCTATGACGAACCTACTTCGTTTGAGCGAGAAATGAATAGTATTTCGTGGCTCTTGATTCGTTTGATGCTGGTCATGGTGCCCATCGTGTTTCTTTCTAATGGCTTGACAGATGGAGATTGGTTAGAAGCTGGCGTATTTGCTTTGAGTGTTGGTGTTGGATTGACACCTGAGATGCTTCCTATGATTATCACGGCCAGTCTAGCAAAAGGCTCCATCATTATGGCCAAGGAAAAAGTGGTTATCAAGAAGCTCAATGCCATACAGGACTTAGGGGCGATTGATATTTTGTGTACAGATAAGACAGGAACTCTAACCCAAGACGAAATTGTCCTTGAATATCCCTTGGACATCCACGGACGCTTGGATTTGACCGTCTTGAGACGAGCTTATCTCAATTCTTATTTTCAAACGGGCTTGAAAAATTTGATGGACAGAGCCATCATCAAACGGACTGAAAAGGAAGCCAAAGAACACACCCTCTTGCAAAATCTGTCTCAAACATTTCAAAAAATAGATGAGCTTCCTTTTGATTTTGAACGTAGACGTATGAGTGTTATCGTTAAGGATGAACACGAAACGGTTAGTTTGGTAACCAAGGGTGCCCTAGAGGAGATGTTGACGATTTCCAGTTATGCGGAATACCAAGGAGTGATTACTCCCTTGACAGATGTTATTAGAGAAGAAATTTTAGCAGAAGTCAGACAACTAAATCAACAAGGTTTGCGTGTCTTGGGAGTGGCCTATAAGTCAGGTTTGAGGGAAGGCCATGCCTATACAGTTGATGACGAAGGGGATATGATTCTAACTGGTTATTTAGCCTTCCTAGATCCTCCTAAACCATCTGCAGCACCAGCAATTAAGGCTCTGTTAGAACATGGGGTTCAAACAAAGATTTTGACGGGAGACAACGAAAAAGTTACCCAAGCAGTCTGTGAAAAGGTTGGTTTGGATATCAATCAGATGCTGTTGGGGTCTGAAATTGATCAGATGAGTAATCAAGAATTGGCCCAAGCTGTGGAGGAGGTAACAGTCTTTGCCAAACTTTCTCCTGACCAAAAAGCGAGGATTATTTTGCAATTTAAGGCTAATGGTCATGCTGTTGGCTATATGGGAGATGGGATCAATGATGCTCCTTCTATGAAAGTTGCAGATGTGGGGATTTCTGTTGATACAG